>CAYQQT010000294.1:0-5308 GCA_964419375.1 uncultured bacterium | reverse complement strand
TCGTACGTCGTGCACGTCGGTCACGCCGCCGAGGCCATCGCAGCGGGCAAGTGCGACGTGGCGCTCATCACGCTGGCG
Source organism: uncultured bacterium (assembly GCA_964419375.1). Classification (GTDB taxonomy): domain Bacteria; phylum Methylomirabilota; class Methylomirabilia; order Rokubacteriales; family CSP1-6; genus JBBDXO01. The sequence continues at coordinate 5,230 of CAYQQT010000294.1, read as the reverse complement.
GGGCGGCCGCGCGCGGAAGGCATGGCGACGGGGACGGCGCCGCGCAACTACGGGGCGGCCGCGCCCGACGTGGCGTTCGAGTATCCGTACGGGCCGACGGTCGTGAACCAGTACGCGATGGCGGCCATGCGTCACATGCACGAGTTCGGCACGACGAGCGCGCAGCTCGCCTGGATCAAGGTGGCGGCCTCGCACCACGCGCAGCACAACCCGCACGCGCTGCTGCGCGAGGTGGTGACGGTCGAAGAGGTCGTGAACTCGCCGATCATCGCCGATCCGCTGCATCGCCTCGACTGCTGCGTGATTACCGACGGCGGCGGCGCCATCGTCGTCACGCGACCCGAGGTGGCCAAGCGGCTGAAGCGTCCGCTCGTGAAAGTGCTCGGCGCGGGCGAGGCGGTCAAGCACCAGCACGGTGGCAAGATCGATCTGACGTACACGGGCGCGCTCTGGTCGGGCCCGGCGGCGTTCGCCGAGGCTGGGGTGACGCCCGCCGACGTCAAATACGTCTCGATCTACGACAGCTTCACGATCACGGTGCTCATCACGCTCGAGGATCTCGGCTTCTGCGCGAAGGGCCAGGGCGGCAAGTTCGTCTCCGACGGTGCGCTCATCTCCGGCGTCGGCCGGCTGCCGTTCAACACCGACGGCGGCGGGCTCTGCAACAACCACCCGGCCAACCGGGGCGGGCTCACGAAAGTGGTCGAGGCGGTCCGCCAGCTGCGCGGCGAGGCGCATCCGAAGGTCCAGGTGAAGAACTGCGACCTCGCGCTCGCTCACGGCACCGGCGGCTCGCTGGCGACGCGGCACGGCAGCGCGACGCTGATCATGGGGAGGGAGTAAGACGATGAGCCCGCACGAGCGCACCATCCCGGCGCCGCCGGTCAATCCGGAGACCAAGCCGTTCTGGGACGCGGCGGCGGCCGGCAAGCTCCTCGTGAAGCGCTGCACGGCGTGCGGCGAGCGGCATCACTACCCGCGCGCGATCTGTCCGTTCTGCGGCAGCGACCGGACGGAATGGATGGACGCCTCGGGGCGCGGCACGATCTACTCGTACAGCGTGTTCCGGCGGGCGCCGATCCCCTACGCGATCGCCTACGTGACGCTCGCCGAGGGCCCGACGATGATGACGAACCTGGTGGACTGCGACCTGGACGCGCTCCGCATCGGTCAGGCCGTCCGCGTCGTGTTCAAGCCGACCGAGGACGGGCCCCCCGTCCCCATGTTCACGGCGGCGTAGCTAGCGGAAATCCTCGGCGCGGTCGAGCGGCGTCCAGCCCAGCACGGCGCGGGCGTGCTCGAGATCCCGATAGCTCCAGCGGTTGTTGGAGACCACGTAGAAGACGTCGAAGCGCACGCGCGCGGGCGCCTCGATGCAGGTCTCGATCATCCGCGCGATGTCGCGCTGGCTGCACCAGACGGCGAACTCGCGCGGCGTCATCGGGCGGTCCTCCTCGCGAACGCGGCCGATCCGGAGGCAGATCATCGACATCCCGTGGGCGTCGGCATACGTACGGGCCAGCGCCTCGCCCCACACCTTACTGGCGCCGTAGAGGCCGCTCGGGCGGAGCGGCGCCTCGTGGGTGAGCGGAGACCAGGAGCCGAGCCGGTCGTACTCGCCGTTGACGATGTGGCTCAGCGGCGGCTCGCGCTCCCAGCCGCTGATGGTCGCGCCGCTGCTGGCGAAGATCACGCGCTTGACGCCGGCGCGCCTGGCGGCCTCGAAGACGTTGTAGGTGCCGATGACGTTCGCGCGCAGGATGTCGGCGGGCGCCTGGTTGTCGCCGGCCACAGCCCCGAGGTGCACGACCGTGTCGATGTCCGTGAACGCGGGCTGGATCGCGTCGAGGTCACCGAGATCGGCCTGGTGGCAGTCGACGCCGGGGATCGGCCGGCGGTTCAGCGCGCGCAGCGGATAGCGGCCGGCGAGGTGCGTGTGCAGCGCGCCGCCGATGAGACCGCTGAGGCCGGTGACGAGCAGGCGGGGCGTCTCGCTGCGCCGGGCATCGTGATCACTGCCGAATCGCAACAGGCTCTCGTTCACCGTGCGCCCCCCTCGCCGGATTGTCTCACGCCATGTAGGCGCCGCCGTTCACGTGGATCAGCTCGCCCGTGATCCGGCACGCTTCGTCGGTGGCGAGGAAGACGGCGACCCTGGCGATCTCGTCAGGCTCCGCGATGCCGCCGAGCGGGATCTCACGCGCGTGGGCGGCGAGCTGCTCCTCGGTGTGGCCGTGGCGCGGCTGCGCGGTGTTCGTGAGTCCCGGGGCGATGGCGTTCACCCGGATCCCGTGCGGGGCGAGGGCGAGCGCCATCGCCCGCGTGAGTCCGAGCACGCCGGCCTTGCTCGCGGAGTAGTGGACGCCGCGCGCGTCGCCGCGGATCGCGGACGACGACAGGTTCACGATGGCGCCCCGCCGGCCGGCGGCGACCATCGCCCGCGCGGCGGCCTGGGCACAGAGGAAGGAGCCCTTCAGGTTGACGTCGAGGACGTGGTCCCACTCGCTCTCCTGCATCTCGAGGAAGGCGACGCGGGGGAAGACGCCGGCGTTGTTGACGACGACGTCCGGCGGGCCCAGCTCGCCGACGACGGCGGCGACCAGTGCCTCCACGTCGCTGCGCCGGGCGACGTCGCCCGGCACGATGAGCGCGCGCCGGCCGAGGCCACGCGCTTCCGCCGCCACGCTCTCGGCTGCCGCGCGGTCGTCGAGGTAGTTGACCCCGACATCGGCGCCCTCCCGCGCGAGGGCGAGGGCGATCGCGCGGCCGATGCCCTGCTGGGCGCCCGTGACGAGCGCGACCTTGCCCGCGAGTCGCATGAGGATTACTCGATGACCTGATCCGCGCGCAGGAGCAGCGAGGGCGGCATCGTGACGCCGAGCGCCCTGGCGGTCTTGAGGTTGACGATCAGCTCGAACTTCGTGGGCTGCTCGATCGGCAGGTCGGCGGGCCGCGCCCCCTTGACGATCTTGTCGACGTAGCTCGGCATCCGTCGCACGAGGGCGTTGAGGTCCGGCCCGTAACCCATGAGCGCGCCGCTCGCGACCCACGGGCCCCACCCGGATACGACGGGCATCCGCTGCCTCGACGCGAACTCGAGGATGCGATCGCGGTTCAAGCTCATCAGGCGCGAGGAGACCACGATCAGTGCCTCGGGACGCCACGGCATCGCCTTCTGGAAGGCCGCGTCGAAGTCATCCGGGCTCCGGACTTCGAGCGACTGAACCTGCATGCCGAGGGAGGGCGCCGCCGCCGCGGTGATTCGATACTCGCCATCGGCGTGATCCGGACTCCACAGCACGGCGAGGCGCGTGAGGCCGGGCATCGCTTCCTTGAGGAACTGCAGCCTCTTGCCCGCGGTCTCGGCGGAGACGAAGGCGACGCCGGTCATGTTGCCGCCGGGCCGGGCCATCGTCTCGACGATGCCGGCCTCGATCGGGTCCTGGCTCGTCAGCATCACGATGGGGATCGTCTTCGTCGCGTCTCGTGCGAACGGCACCATGTCGCCGCCAAGCACCACGATGACGTTCGGTTTGGCCGACGCGAGAGCGGCCGCGGCCGGACGGAATCGCTCCGGCCGGCCCTCGGCGTAGCGGTACTCGATCGCGAGATTCCGACCTTCGATGTAACCGAGGTCGCGGAGTCCGCCGAGCAAGGCGGCGAGATTGGGGTCGGTCGTCGGGGTCGTGAAGAGCAGGATGCCCATCCGCACGATTTTTCCAGCCTGTTGCGCCTCGGTGGCAAGCGGGGCAACGACCACCGCAGCCGTCAATGCCAGGAATCGCCGCCGGTCCATCGCTATCATGCCGCGAGGATAGGGGAGGGCAGCCGCCTGCACAAGTTGCGCTCCGTCGTGGGTCGCCGGCGCGATGCCGGCGCCGCGTTCTTGTTGTATGGTCGTGTGGCGCTACGGAGTGGCCGTGGCCCGACGCTCGTTGTTCTCCGATCGTGGCTCCAACCACTGTGAGGGCCGATCCTGTGATGACGTACGAAGCGATCCGCCTCGAGCACGTCGAGGCCGTGTCCAGCGTCTTGCGGGAACGCTGACGTGTCGTTCGTCGAGACGACGCGGCATAGCTGTCGATGCTGAGGGTCGCGTTCCTGGGGGCGTTGTCGTCGAGCTTCGCCGATCGCGTGCGGCGCATCTCACCGTGCCCTGCGACATCATCCACATCGACGAGCACGAGCCGGGCCGGCTGAAGGACGTGGACGTGCTCGTCACCCCCGTCTTCACCGGCGCCATGGCCGCCGAGGCGGGACCGCTGCGCCTCATCCAGGTGCCCGGCGCGGGCCTGGACCGGAGCGACCGGCCGGCGATTGCACCCGGCGTGTCGCTCGCGACTGTCCACGGCCACGAGACCGGCATCGCCGGATGAGTCTCGCCGGCGCCGTCCGGCGGCTGACTTCTGTCATCGCCGCGGCGGCGGAAGTCGGTACCCTGCCGCCCGCTGATCACCGGCCATGGCCCCTGCCTGCCGGCCCGTGGGTCATGGCGCAGACGTGGCGGAACCTTCTGTTCGCACATTGGCCGGTGCCGGAACGCGCCGTGCGTCCTCTCATCCCGGCCGGGCTCAGCCTGCAGACGTTCGACGGGCAAGCGTGGGTGAGCGTGACGCCGTTCGTAATCACCGGGCTCCGGCCGCGCGCGGCGCCGGCGATCCCCGGCGTGTCACAGTTCCCGGAGATCAACGTGCGCACCTACGTGACGGCGGGCGGCAAGCCGGGGGTGTTCTTCTTCAGCCTCGACGCCGGGAGCGCTCTGGCGGTGACCGGCGCGCGCGCGCTCTATTCGCTCCCGTACTTCCGCGCGCGATTCACGGTTCGCGCGGGGGCACGCGGGAGCATCGTGTACTCGAGCCGGCGAATCCACCGCGGGGCGCCGCGGGCGGAATTCTCCGCCGAGTACCGGCCGACGGGCGAAGCGGCTCCGGCCGGCGCCGGCACGCTCGCCGGTTGGCTTACGGAGCGCTACTGCCTCTACGCGGTCGACCGGCGAGGCGGTCTGCATCGCGCCGAGATCCACCATCCGCCGTGGCCCCTGCAACCGGCCGACGCTGAGATCCGGCGCAACACGATGACCGAGGGGCTGGGCTTCGAGCTTCCGGACGTGGCGCCGCTGCTGCATTTCGCGGGGAGACTGGACGTGCACGTGTGGCCACCGGAATCGATCGCCTCTACAACACGCTCGTGAAGCTCGAAGGCAGCGACTAGGAGAGGACGTCCCGGATCA
>CAYQQT010000293.1:0-5311 GCA_964419375.1 uncultured bacterium | reverse complement strand
CGTCGCCCCATCACTCCGCGGATGCGCCAGCGCGTACACGAGCTGGCCGTGGGAAGCCTCGGCCGGGATAGTCACGAGGTTCTACGTCCTGCGGGGGCGATCCAGGTCATCCAACTGGACCCGTCGACACGGGCGCCGAGTCGAGTCGCTCCGGAAATGGATGAGGCCCGGGGCGATCCCTCCGCCGCCGGGCCTCTGTGGCAGGTCCTGGCCTGCGCGTCCCGGCATTCCGCCGGGACCTTGGTCCTGCTTCTCGCGCTGCGCGGTCCGCGGGTCAACGACCCCGCGGCCGCACCCGTCCTCGCCGATGGAAGTCGTATCACCCCCATCCGTCGCCCAGGATCGCACCCGCGCTCAGTGAAACCTGAATTGCCGAACGCGACAACCGCCCGTATGCCTCAATTTCGCCCGCCGCGCGCACTACGGCACCGGCGGCGCGTCAGGGATGGCGCGTCCAGAACCGCCGGTAGTGGTCGGCGATCTCCGCGCGGAGGGACGCGAGATCGGGGTGGCGCCGCGCATCGATGTAGGCGTCGCGCTGGGCGGCGTCGTTGAAGTCGACGCTGCCGGGGACGCAGCACATGATCGAGCGCGGATCGCGCGAGTGCACGAGGCCGAGCGTGTGACCGAGCTCGTGCGCGAGCACCTGGTAGAGGACGACGTCCGCCGGCGTCTTGCCGCGGGTCCGCGGCTGGACCACCTCGATACGGACCGGCAGCGTGATGACCCCGGTGGGATCGATCTCGAGCAGGGTCTGGCCCATCAGGCGCTGCGCGTCGCCGGGCATCGCGGTCACGACGATGCCCGCGTCGGCGCCGCCGCCGGCATCGGCGAAGGCGGGCACGCCGAGCGTCGCGCGGGAGAGCGCGTTCCAGTCGTCGAGCACCTTGCGCGCCGTCGCGTCGAGAGCCGCGTCGCCGAACGACGCGAGGCGCACGGCGAGCGGAAAGCGGCCGCGCGGCTGGCCCTCGTCCCCCGACATGCCGACGTCCGAGCCGGCCGCGGGCGCGGCGAGGACGAGCATCAGCAAGGTGAGGGCGCGGACGGCGCGAGGCATGGTTCAGCATACTCCGGGGTGGTCATCGGACACCGCGCGGGGTATCGTACGTGCCCATCCGGAGTCGAGGCGCGCCACCCCATCCGCTGCTCTCCTCTGTCGGCGGCGAGGACCGCGGCGCGCCTTCAGTCGGGAATGACCTGGGCCACCATCGCCGGGTAAGCCGGATCGAGCGCGCTGTCGTAGCCCGCCATCGCCCGCTGCAGCAGCAGGTCGGCCGCCGGTGGTAGCCACGCCGGCGCCGCCACCGCCGCCTGGGCGCGGTCGCGCGTCCCCACGAGGTCGCGCGCCGAGATGCCGAGCAGAGTCTCCTGCGCCGCCTCCAGCAGCGCGGCGTGCATCTTGGACCGCAGCGCGTCGCGCAGCAGCTGGGCCATGAGCGTGTTGTGCGGTCCCTCCCAGCTCTCCTGCACGGGGACCTCGCGGTAGAGGCGCGGCAGCGGCGAGAAGTCCTCGATGGTCCCGTTGCCGCCGAGCACCTCGATCGCGTGATGCACGGCGAGGCCGGCGTCGGTGGAGCACACGTACTTGGCGACGTTGACCGCCGTGCGGAAGAGCGGGTCCTCCTCCGGCCGCGCGCCGGCGCGCACGAGACGGTCCTCGAGCGCGGCAGTCCACAGCGTGAGCGCGAGTCCGCCGGTGCCGAGCGCGCGGATCGACTTCCGCGAGGCGCGGGCGTGGCCGGTCGGCGACCTCAGCGACGCCGCGCGTGGGTCGAGGCCTCGGCCGTTGGCAGCGTCCTGGTGCCGAGCTTGTTCTTCAGCCGTCGGATGAAGACGCCGTTGGGCTCGCCGGAGTCCAGGCGACGGGGAACGACGAACAGCCCGATGCCGGGCGTCCCCTCGGGGCCGCCTTCCGGCCGGGCGCTCAGCACGTACAGGTCGGCGCCGACGTTCGAGCAGAACCACTTCTCGCCGCTGAGGGACCAGCATCCCGGCTCGCCGGTGACGGGGCGGGCCACGCAGGCGTTGGCGCCGACGTCGGAGCCACCCTGCACCTCGGTGAGGAACTGCGCGCCGTGCCAGCGGCGATCGTAGTCACGGTCGAGGAGGCGTGGGAGCCACGTCTGCCGCATCGACTGGCTGCCCGCGCGCTGGAGCACCTTGATGAGCCCCGCCGTGCAAGCGAGGGAGCAGAGATGCGGGACCTCGCCATTGAGCGCGAAGAGGTAGGCGAGGGCGGCGTGCTCCGTCATGCTGCCCGGCTCGCCGAGCACGGAGAGAACCCCAGAGCGCCAGACGAGGCGGCCGACCGCGTGATGCTCGGGGTGATGAACGATCTCCTCGGTGCGGTCGCCGGTCGGGCTCCAGCGCTCGAGCCGCGGCAGGTGCTCAGGCCGGTCCACGACGGCCACGGCACGGTTGACCGGGCCGGCGGAGTCCGCGCCCGCCCGTTGCAGCGCCGGCTGGCGGCGAAACGCTCGGGAGCCAGATTGCGGCCGTGCGCCAGCTCGAGCACGCGCGCGATCTCGTCGAGTTCCTCGAGTCGCTCCAGCACTTCCGCCGGCTGATCGTGGCCCACTTCAATGACGAGGAGACGCCCGGTGGATTCTTCGATGTCGTGCGCGGCCGCTCCTCCCGTCACCTGTCCGTCGTGGAGCAGCTCGGCAAGGACCACGGGACGTTCCTCGACGACCTCGACGGCGTCGCCGCGCGCGCGCGGGCCTGCCTGGCAGGTCCGGTGGCCGAGATCCTGAAGCGGGGCACGCAGCTCGGGTGGCGGCTGCGCGACCACGAGGCGCGCGAGAACCAGCTCCTGATCGACGCCATGTACAGCGACACGGGCGAGGGAGACTGACCGGTCGCGGCCCCGGGAACGGGGCCGGCTCGTCGCCTTGCGAGGTAGCGGCGGGTCCGATCAGCCGTCGCCGCTGCGGCGCGCGATCCGGTGGCCAGCTGACGAGCCCGGGGGCGGCCCCGCGGGCGCGTGGTCCATCCCTGCCCTCCCCTCGTCATCGGCGCGCCCTCCGACGGACGCGGCACGATCAGCGCACGCCACGCCGCAAGACCCATGAGGATCACGAGCGTCACTGAGTTCGCCCCGACGGCCTCGAGGATGGGGTGGTAGGCCGCCTCGGCGTGCCCCGACACCACCACGAAACCCGAGGCGAGGCCGCGATGGGTGACGGGGATCCCCGAGAGGGCCGGGGCCGTCACCGCCGTGGTCAGCCCCGGTACAACCTCTACAACTGGAAGTTCCCCGCCGAGAACGTCTCCGGCGTGCGCCTGGCCGTCAGGCGGCCGGGCGGCCGTACTTCGTGTGGAAGTGGGGCAGCACCAGGGTGCCGAGGCGCTCGATCACGCGGAGCGCGGCCTCGTGCGGCATCCCCGGCCAGCTCACGCGCAGGATGAAATAGTTCGACTGCAGGCGCGCCACGCGCGCCTCCAGCTGCTCGATCACGTCGGCCGGCGTGCCGAGGAGGAAGCGGTCGCGCGCCAGCGCCTCGAACGCCACGCGAAAGCTCTCGGTGCCGGGCAGAACCTTGTCCTGCCCCCACTCCGCGTAGGCCGCGTACTTCGCGGCCAGGAACGGCCGGGCCGTCTCGACCGCCTCCTCGCGCGTCGGCGCCACGTGGCACTCGAGCGCGATGGGCCGCTCGGGCAGCGGGTGCCCGGCCTTCGTCAGCTCGTCCCGGTAGAGCCGCCATTGCCGCTCGAGCGTCGCCAGCGGCGCGTGCGGGTTGGCGAACCACGCATAGCCCGAGCGTCCGGCGCGCGCGACGGCGGCGTCGGCGTTCGCGGCGATCCAGATCGGCGGAAACGGCTTCTGCACCGGCCGGATCGTGCTCGTGGCCCCGGTCACGCGGAAGAAGCGCCCGTGGAACGTCACGTCGTCCTCGGTCCACAGGCGCCTGATGAGCTCGAGCGCCTCCAGCATGCGCGCCGGACCGTCGCGGCGGGCGACGCCGAACGCCTCGTACTCCGCCTCGCGGTAGCCGAGGCCGACGCCGAACACCACCCGGCCTCCAGACATGACGTCGAGCGTCGCGACCTCTTCGGCCACTTGCACGGGATTGAGGAGCGCCAGCAGGACGATCGAGAGCACCAGGTCCATCGAGCCGGTCTCGCCGGCCAGCCGGGCGAGGAGCGGCAGGTTCTGGAGCGACTGGTACGGCGGCGAGAGGTAGTGGTGGCCGGCGGCGATCGCGTCAAAGCCGGCCGCGCGGGCCAGCGTCGCCTGCTCGAGCGCCTCGCGGAAGCGCCGGACGGGATCGTCCGTGCGCGGGTGCTGCGGCACCAGGAACAGCCCGATCTTCATGTCAGCCCTCCCGATGGCCGCGCAGAGGAGCGGCGCCGGCACGCGACCGACATGGTGCCACGAGAACGGCTACACTCCGACGCGAATGCTCGCCTTGCCGCCGTACGTCACGGTATGGGTGCTCCTGGTCCTGGCGTGGACCGCGAACTTCATCATCCGCATCGGCTTCTCGGCGGTCCTGCCGCCGATCATCGCCGAGCTCGGGCTGTCGTACGCGCGTGCCGGCATGCTGGCGGGCGCGTTCTTCTGGGCCTACGTCGCCATGCAGATCCCGGCCGGGCTCCTCGGCGATCGCTTCGGGCGCCGCCGGGTGCTCCTCGTCGGGCTGGTCGGCGGCGCGTGCGCCGCCGCGCTCACCGGAGCCGCGGGCTCGTTCGCGATGCTGGTGGTCGCGCGAGTCCTGACGGGCGCGTGCCAGGGCTCGCTCTTCTCCAACGACCGCGCGATCATCGTCGCCGTCACGCCGCCCGACAAGATCGGGCTCGGCCAGGGCGTGTCGTTCTCGGGCCCCGGCATCGGTCTGACGCTCGGCCTCCTCATGGGCGGCGTGCTCGGCGAGTGGCTGTCGTGGCGGACGACCCTCTGGCTGTTCGCGCTGGGTCCGATGATCGCGGCCCTCTTCATCGCGCAGTGGGTGCCCGCGCCGCCGCCGGCCGGGCCCTCCGGCCGTGCCGGCGCACGGCTGCTCGCCGTGCTGGCGCACCCCCGGCTGTGGATGCTCGGCATCGTGGGCAGCTGCGGCATCTACGTGCAGTTCGTCCTGGCCACCTGGGCGCCCCTGCTCTTCGGGGAGACCGGCGTCGAGGCGCTGGGCCGCGCCGGGGCGTACGCCAGCCTCCAGGGGGTGGCGGCGGTCGCCGGGCCCATCGCCGGCGGGTGGACCGATGACCGGATGCGCCGTCGCGGCCTCGGTCACACCGTGGTGATCGCGGTCGGGTTGGCGGCGCTCGCGCTCTCCGCCGCCGCGATGGCCGGCGCCATCACCTACCGCTCACC
>CAYQQT010000292.1:0-5311 GCA_964419375.1 uncultured bacterium | reverse complement strand
GCCCGAATGGCGCGCGCGGCCGCCGCGTGGGCGAGATGGGAGTGGTGGGCCGCCCGCAGCGCCGTCGACCACCCGTGGCGTCCGGGTGCGTGGCGCCCCGTCCCGTAGCCCATGAACGAGTGGGTGCGTGGTTCGTTGAGCGTGATCCAGTGCCGCACCCGGTCACCGAGGCGTGCCGCTGCGATCGAGGCGTACTCCCCCACCCGCTCGACGATCTCCGGCTCGGTCCACCCGCCGCGGTCCTCGAGCGGCTGCGGGAGGTCCCAGTGATAGAGCGTCAGCCACGGCTCGATGCCGCGCTCCAGGAGCCCGTCCACGAGCCGGTCGTAGAAGTCGAGACCGGCAGCGTTCGGCGCCCCGGAGCCGGCCGGCTGGATGCGGGGCCAGGCGATGCTGAACCGGTACGCGCGCAGCCCGAGCTCGGCCATCAGGTCGAGGTCGGACTCCCAGCGGTGGTAGTGGTCGCAGGCGACGTCGCCCGTCTCGCCGTTCCGCGTCCGCCCCGGCGTGTGGCTGAACGTGTCCCAGATGCTCGGGCCGCGCCCATCGGCGTCCGTGGCCCCCTCGATCTGGTAGCTGGCGGTCGCCGCGCCGAAGGCGAAGCCTCGCGGAAAGCGGCGCGCCAATGCCCCTGGCGCGGCGACGGCATCGGTCAGCGTCACTTCTCCACCCCTCCAAACACCACGCCGCGCATGAAGGCCCGCTGGGCCAGGAAGAAGACGACGACGGGCAGCGCCATCGCCATGATCGCCGCCGCCTGGATCAGGGTCGGCTCCTGTGAGTAGAGCGCGTTGAAGCGCGCGAGCCCGACCGAGAGCGGCTGGAGGTCCGGCTCCGACTGGAGGTACACGAGCGGCAGGAAGTACTCGTTCCAGGCGAAGAAGAAGTGAAAGAGGCTGACCGCCACGATGGCCGGGATCGCCTGCGGCACGATCACCGAGCGCAGGATGCGCAGCGGCCCCGCACCGTCGAGCATCGCCGCCTCGTCGAGCTCGCGCGGGATCGTGAGGAAGTACTGGCGCAGCAGGAACACGTTGTACGCGTTGGCGAAGGCGTGCGGGATGATGAGCGGCCACCACGTCCCGATCCAGCCGAAGGCGAGGTAGACCGCGTAGCTCGGGATGAGCGTCACCTGGAAGGGAAGGATGATCGTTGCCAGCATCACGATGAACAGCCCGTTGCGCCCCGGGAACCGGAAGCGGCTGAATCCATAGGCGACGCAGATCGCCGAGACCACCGCGGCGAACGTGGACAGGCCCGCGATCGCGAAGGTGTTGAAGAAGAGCCGTGGAAAGTTGACCGTGTCCCAGGCGTTGGCGAAGTTGTCGGTATTCAGCGAGAAGCCCCAGTGCTGCTCGAGGGTGCGCCAGCGCCCGACCCAGGTGATCGGTCCCGCGTCCGGGTTCGCCGGGTCGACGAAGACGCTGTCCTCGCGGTGCGGCTCGATGAGCGCCCAGGCGTGGATGGTCCCGTCCACGTCGGGGACGTCGTAGACCGGGTACTGCTCACCCTCGTACTCGAAGGTCTCGGGTTGCGCCGGGTAGAGCGGCGCCCCGGGCGCGGTGAGCTGGCTCTGGTCCTTGAAGGCGGTGGCGACCATGAAGACCAGCGGCATCAGGAAGATCGAGACGGTGGTGATCGCCAGCAGTGTGATCCCCGCGCGCGCCGTGAAGCCCCGCATCTGGCCCTGGAGCATCGATCCGCCACCGAGCCGCTCGCGGCGCGCCGGGACGGCGCTCATCGCTCGGACCCCTCGAAGACCCACGAGCCGGCCGTGCGGAACAGGACGATCGTGAGGCCCAGCACGATCACGAACAGCAGCCACGCAAGGGCGGACGCGTAGCCCATGTTGAAGAAGGTGAATGCCTCGCGGAACAGGTTGAGGTTGAAGAAGAGGGTCGCGCGGTCCGGGTCGCCACGGCCGTTGCTGACGACGTAGGCCTGCGTGAAGTACTGGAACGTCGCGATCAGGGCGATGATCAGGTTGTAGAAGAGGACCGGCGAGATCATCGGCAGGGTGACGTTGCGGAAGCGGCCCCACACGCCGGCGCCGTCCACCCGTGCTGCGTCGTAGAGCTCGGTCGGCACGCTCTGGAGGCCGGCAAGGAAGATCAGCATCATGTTGCCGATCCCCCAGAGGCCCATGAGCGCCAGGGAGGGACCGACCCAGGTCGGGCTCTGGAGCCAGTTCGGCCCATCGACCCCGACCGCGCCGAGGCCGTAGTTGAGCCATCCGTTCTGGGCGTTCAGGACCCCGATCCAGACGATGGTGCTCGCCACGATCGGGATCTGCATCGGCATGTAGAACAGGGTCCTGAAGACGTTGCGCCCGGAGAGGAGCGTGTTGTTGACGAGCAGCGCCACCGCCAGGGCGAAGCCGAGCGTGAGCGGCACGACCAGGAGCGCGAAGCGGACAGTCACCCACAGGGACTGGAGCAGCACGGGGTCCCGCAGCATCCGCGCGTAATTCTCGAGGCCGATGAACCGCGTCTCGTCGGCGCGCCGCGGATCGAAGTCCGTGAACGACAGGACGAGCGAGGCGATCATCGGCAGCGCCGAGAAGATGACGAAGCCGATGATGAACGGGGCAACGAAGGCGAGCCCCGTGACCGACTCCCGCGAGGTCAGCCGCTCCCACCGGGTCGGTACCGCGGCGGCGATCGTGGACGCCGCGGAGCCGGTGGTGTGCGGGGTCATAGCCATGCGGGCCTCACGGTGTTAGCGGTCGAGGGCGGCCATTGTGGCCGCCCCCGACCGGGGGGTGGAGGAAGCGTCAGGTTCCCTCGTCGAAGATCCCCTGCAGGAGCTGGACGTGCGCGTCGATCTCCGCCTCGAGGTCGAGGCCGGCGGTGTTCCAGAGCCGGCTGCCGAAGTCCTTGTTCGCCGAGTCGGCCTCGTCGAAGCTGGGCATGAACGCCTCGTGGCTGGGGTTGTCCGGGAACTCGAGCATCTGCGTCGAGACGTTCCAGTCGATCTCGAGCGGCGCGAAGCGCTCGTCGAGGCCGGCGAAGAACGCTTCCCGCTGACTCTCGATCGCGGGCAGCGCGCCCCAGACCTGGGTCAGCTCGGGCGAGGCGGCGAGGAAGCGGAGAACCTCGAATGCCTCGTCAGGATGCTCGGTCGAGTCCAGAATGCCGATCGTATCGGCGTGGAGCTTCGACGTGATGACGCCGTCGGGGCCCACCGGCAGGACCGCGATGTCCCAATCGGTGACCGGCGGATCGCCCTCGCCCGGATAGACGCAGCACGTGTACCACTGGTGCACCACGTCCATGGCCACCAGGCCAGACTGGAACGTATTGCCATCGGCCAGTGCCTGCACGGCGGTCTGGTTCGGGATCATGTGATCCACCCAGATGCCGTCGTAGAAGAACTGGAGCCCCTGGCGCCAGTTGTCGGGCCACTGCGCCGTCGCCCCGTCGTCAGCGACCACTGAGCCCGATCCACCGAAGATCGTCGACCACGCGCGCGTGTCGTTCTCGGTGAACTGCGCGTCGAGGCCGTACACCTCGACGTTCTCCGGATCGAACTCGGCGCTCGTGGCGTCGTTGCCGTTGGCGTCAACGGTCAGCTGCAGGGCGAGCTCGCGCAGCGTCTCCCAGGTCCAGTCCTGGCCCTCGTACTGCTCGCCGACCTCGTGCGGAGGATAGGCAAGCGCGGCCTCATCGAAGAGCGTCTTGTTGTAGTAGATGAACGACGAGTAGACCGCCATCGGGATGCCGATCTGCTTGCCGTCGACGTTGTAGACGTCGATGAGCGCCTGCGGGATCTCCGACAGGTCGACCCCCGAGCTCTCGATGTAGGGGCCGATGTCGAGCAGCTGGTCGCCGAACGACTGCAGCCCACGGATCCCGATCGGGCCGATGATGTCGGGCGGATCGCTCGGCAGGCGCGCGGCGAGCGTCGTCGCGGCCTCAGTGTTGTCGACCACCGTCATGGTCAGGTGAATATTCGGGTTGGCGTCGTTGAACGCCGCCACGACCGCCTCCTCGGCCGGGATCTGCTCCTCGTTCTCGCCGGTCCCGAGGCCGACAAACCATTCGATCTCGACGACCTCGCCGGTCGCGGCAGACGCGCTCGCCTCCGGCTCGGAAGATTCGGCCGCCTCCGATGGGCTCGTTCCCTGGTTCCCGCAGGCCGCCAGGAAGAGCACGAATCCGGCTCCCATCACTCCGAGGTACCGGCGCGTGCCAATCGGTCGATGCATGACCTCCTCCAATTAACGAATGAAGCTTGTGCTGATGGGCGTGTCTTGACTCGGGCCCGCCCTGGCTGATTCACATAGGCGCACTGGACTGCCGAACGACGAGGCTGGTGTCGAGGATCACGCGCCGCGGTGGCCCATCCGCGTTTCGCATCCCGTGGAGGAGAAGCCGCGTCATCTCGCGACCCATCTCCTCGATTGGCTGCCGGACGCTCGAGAGCGCCGGTCGCGCGGCCGCTGCCAGTGGCGAGTCGTCGAAGCCGACGACGGCGACCTCCTGCGGCACCCGCCTGCCCGCTGCAGCGAGCGCGGCCATCGCGCCGATCGCCATGAGGTCCGAGGCGGCGAAGACGGCGTCGATCTCGGGGGCCCGTTCGAGAAGCCGTTCCATCGCGCTTCGTCCCCCATCGAGTGTGAAGTCCGCGACCTCGATGAGCCGGTCGGAGATGCCGATCCCGGCACGAGACAGCGTCTCGTGATATCCGGCGAGGCGGTCCGCGCCAGGGGGCATGTCCTGCGGACCGCCGATCGTCCCGACGTGGCGCCGTCCGGTCTCGAGGAGGTGGGCCACCGCGCTGCCCGCGCCACCGCGGTTGTCGACGTCCACGTACGGGATCCCCGCACCGGGAGGCCGGCCGCCGACCACGACCGGGATCCCGCGTCGCTGCAGGTCCCGCGGCAGGGGGTCGGATCCGTGGAGCGACACGAGCAGTGCGCCGTCGGTGTGCCCGGCGGCCAGGTACCGCTCCACGCGCAGCTCGTCGCCGCGTCCCTGCGGCATGAGCAGCACCAGGGCGAGCTCCTCCTCCGCCAGGGCGTCGCTGATGCCGCGCAGGACGCGCGGGAAGAACGGATCGCCGAAGAGCTGGGTCGTCGGCTCGGGGATGACCACGGCGATCGAGTCGCTGCGGCGGGTTACGAGGCTGCGAGCGGCGCGGTTCGGGGTGTATCCGAGCTCCTGGACGGCTGCCTCGACGACGGTCCGTGTGACCTCGCCGACGCGCCGATCGCCGTTCACGACTCGTGAGACGGTGGCCCGCGAGACGCTGGCGAGGAGGGCGACCTGCTCGAGCGTCGCCGGCCCGCTTCGGACGCGCTCCTTCACCA
>CAYQQT010000291.1:0-5354 GCA_964419375.1 uncultured bacterium | reverse complement strand
ATTAGCCCGTCTCCCGCACGACGGGGTTGCGCAGGACGCCGATCGCCTCGTTGACGACCTCCACGGTGTCGCCGGCGTTCAGCGGTGGCTCCGTGGGGCCGTCGCAGCCGAACCAGATGACGTCGCCCGGGTAGAGCGTCAGGTAGCGTGTCATGCGCGCGATATAGTGGGCGGCGTCGAAGATCATCGCGGAGGTGTCGTACTCGGAGACGACACGGCCGTTCAGGCGCACGGCGATGCGCTGGTGGCGCGGGTCGAGGTCGGTGACGATGAAGGGGCCCATCGGCTTGAACGTGTCGCTGTTCTTCGCGCGCCACAGCGTGCGGTCCGTTCGCTGCCACGCCCGCTCGCTCACGTCGTTGCCGAGCGTGTAGCCCAGCACGCACCCGAGCGCCTCCGCCTCCGACAGGTTGCGGGCGCGCCGGCCGATGACGGCCACCAGCTCGCCCTCGTACTCCACCGGCCCCGGCGAATCCTTCGGGATCACGATGGCCACGCCGCCGGGGATGAGCGCGTTGGGTGACCGGTAGCCCACGTCCGCCTGCGTGGGCACCTTGGCCGGGATGGAGTGGCGGCCCGCCGCCCACTCGATGTGCGCGCGATAGTTGAGGCCGACGGCGTAGAAGTTGGCGGGAACGACGGGCACGAGGAGGCGCGCGTCACGCAGCGACAGCCGCGTGCCCGTCGGCGTATACCGCTCGAAGGGCGAGCCGGCCACGACCGTTACGACCTCGCCCTGGACGAGGCCGTACGCCGGCCCGCCGTTCGTCTCCATCCGGCACCATGTGGCCACCGCTTGTCCTCCTCGTGTCGAGAGGATAGCATCCGACCACGAGGCCCTTCGCCTCCAAGGAGCCCGCCATGACTGACAGCGCCATGCTCGACATCCCATCCTTACAGGGCCGCGTCTCGCCGGAAGAATGGGCCGTGCGCGTCGACCTCGCCGCCGCCTACCGGCTCGTCGCGCGTTTCGGCTGGGACGACCTGGTCTTCACGCACATCAGCGCGCGGGTGCCGGACACCGACAACGAGTTCCTCATCAACCCGTACGGCGTGTTCTTCGACGAGATCACGGCCTCCAGCCTGGTGAAGATCGATCTCGATGGGAAAAAGATCCAGCCCTCGCCCTTCGAGGTGAATGCGGCCGGCTTCATCATTCACAGCGCCATCCACGCCGCGCGCCACGACGCCCGGTGCGTCCTGCACACGCACACGCTGAACGGCGTCGCCGTATCGGCGCAGCGCGCCGGGCTTCTGCCCATCTCGCAGCACTCGATCTTCGTGCTGACGAGCCTCGGGTATCACGACTTCGAAGGGCCGGCCCTGCACGACGACGAGAAGCCCCGCCTCGTGGCGGACCTCGGCGACAACAGCGCGCTCATCCTCCGCAACCACGGGCTGCTCACGGTGGGCGAGAGCGTCGCCGACGCCTTCGTGACGATGTACTACCTGGAAGCGTCCTGCGCCATCCAGGTGCGGGCGCAGTCCGGCGGCGGCGAGCTGATCACCGTGCCCAAGGAGATCGTCGACGCCGGCAACGCGAGCGCCAACGCCGAGCAGCGCAAGCGGGGCGGCCGGGGCAACCTCGTGTGGCCGGGCCTGCTCCGACGGCTCGATCGCGCTGATCCGTCGTACCGCACGTAACGGCCGGCGCCATGCAGACGACGCAGCTCGAGGTGCAGGCCATCGCGGGCGCGCTGGGCGCCGAGGTGCACGGCGTCGATCTCGGCCAGGATCTCGAGGCCGCGGTGGTGGCGGAGATCCGGCGCGCGCTGCTGGACCACGGCGTGATCTTCTTCCGCGATCAGGAGCTCGACGCGCCCCAGCAGAAGGCCCTCGCGCGCCGCTTCGGCGACATCTTCGTCCACCCGAACTACTACGGCACCGGACCGGACCCGGAGATCGTCGAGATCCGCCGCGAACCCGGCGACACGCGCGTGGTGGGCGAGGAGTGGCACACGGACACCACGATGATGGCGGAGCCACCGATGGGCGCCATCCTCTACGCGATCGAGGTGCCGCCGTACGGCGGCGACACGCTCTTCGCCAACCAGTACCTGGCCTACGACACGCTGTCCCACGGCATGAAGCGCATGCTGGCCGGCCTGCGCGCGGTGCACAGCGACCGGAAGGTGGCGGGCCCCCAGGCGCGCGCGAACGTGGGGCGCACCACCAAGGCGCGCGAGGACGACGCGTGGCGAGAAACGGTCAATGTCCACCCGGTGATCCGCACGCATCCCGAGACCGGGCGCCAGCTCCTCTACGTCAACGCCTCCTACACCGTCGGCTTCGAGGGCATGACGGAGGCGGAGAGCAAGCCGCTGCTCGATTTTCTGCTCGAGCACGGCCACCGACCCGAGTTCACGTGCCGGTTCCGCTGGCGGAACGGATCCGTCGCCTTCTGGGACAACCGCTGCACAAAGCATCTTGCCATCAACGACTCCGGCTCCTTCCGCCGCCTCATGCGCCGCGTGCAAATCGCCGGCGACCAACCACTCTGACACCCGGATTAGGAGAGTCCCAGGAATGCCGATGACCGATCTCGAATTCGCCACCGTGAGCGAGCTGTCCGTGGCGTTCGGCAGCCGCGCGCTGTCGCCCGTCGACGTCACGGACGCGCTGCTCGGCCGCATCGAGCGGCTGAACCCGACGCTGCACGCCTTCATCGACGTGTACGCGGCCGACGCGCGCCTGGCCGCGGAGGCGGCGGACAAAGCCATCAGGTCGGGGCACGCGGTGGGCCCGCTGCACGGCGTGCCGATCGCGCTGAAGGATCTCGTGGATCTCGAGGGACGGGTGACCACGGGCGGCTCGAAGGTATGGGCCAAGCGCGTGTCGCCCGTCACCGCCACCCTCGCCCACCGGCTCATCGCGGCCGGCATGATCGTGCTCGGCAAGACCCATACGGTGGAGTTCGCAATGGGCGGCTGGGGCACGAACACGCACATGGGCACGCCGCGCAACCCGTGGGACCCGAAGGTGCATCGCACGCCCGGCGGGTCATCGAGCGGCTCCGGTGTCGCCGTCGCCGCCGGGCTGGCGCCGGCGGCCATCGGCACCGACACGGGCGGCTCCGTCCGCCTGCCGGCGTCCTGGTGCGGCATCGTCGGCCTCAAGGTGACCGTGGGCCGCATCAGCACCTACGGCGTGCTGCCACTGTCGACCACGCTCGATACGCCGGGACCGATGGCCCGCTCTGTCGAAGACGTGGCGCTGCTCTATCGCGTCCTCAACGGCCCCGACCCCAACGACCCCGCCACGCTGGCGTGGACGGCGGACGACCCGATGCCCACGCTGCGGCGCGGGGTCGCCGGCCTCCGTCTCGCCGTGCTGCCCGAGGCCGAGCGCGCCGGCGCCGACCCGGAAGTCCTCGCGGCGTTCGATGCGGCGGTCGAAGTCCTGCGCGCTCAGGGGGCCGTCATCGTGCCCGCGACACTGCCGCACCGCTTCCGCGACTACGCGGCCGCCACGGGGCGCATCATCGGATCGGAGGGCTACCGGTTCGTCGGCCACCTCGTGGACGACGCGAGCCTGCCCACCGATCCGCACGTGAGGCCGCGCATCCAGCTCGGCCGCGGCGTCTCCGCGCGCGACTACCTGCTCGCGCTCGCCGAGCGCGAGGAGCACCGGCGCGCCTACGCGGCGGCCACCGCCGACATCGACGCGCTCCTGACGCCGACCACGCTCACGCCGGCCATTCCCGTCGACGAGGTGGACCAGAGCGGCACGCCCGCCCACTTCACGCGCGCGGGCAACTACCTCGGTCTGTGCGCGGTGGCCGTGCCGAACGGTTTCACCGCGGGCGGCCTGCCCACGTCCTTGCAGATCGCGTGCGCGGGCGGGCAGGAGGCGACGGCGCTGCGCATCGCGTGGTCGTACGAGCACGCGAAGGGCTGGCTCAGCCCGCGTCCGCCGGAGCCGGGGCAGCCCGCGCGATGACGGCGGCGTCGCGCGTCGACACGCTCGTCCTCGGCGACAGGATCGTGACCGCCTCCGAGGTCTTCGAGGGCGCGGTGGCCATCAAGGACGGGCGCATCGTCGCGCTCGGCTCGCCCGAGCTGCTGCCGGCAGCAGAGCGCACCATCGACGCGCGGGGCAAGATCGTGCTCCCCGGCGCCATCGATTGCCACGTCCACCTCGGCCCCGAGTACGACGACTGGCGTGGCGGCCCGGAGATCGCCGCCCTCGCGGGCCTCACCACCATCCTCGCCTTCGCGCTCACGGAAGGCGCGGAGACGCTGCCCCAGGCCATCACGCGCCAGCGCGCGGAGTGCGAGCGCCAGAGCGTCCTCGACTTCGGCTTCCACTACATCCTGCCCAACCGAACGGCGCTATTGGAGGGCATCCCCGAGGCGATCGCCATGGGCGTGCCGTCCTTCAAGATGTTCATGACCTACAAGAAGCGCGGCGACCGCATGTGCTCCGACGACTTCATCTGCCGCGCCATGGAGGTCATCGGCGGCCACGGCGGCCTCACGCAGCTGCACTGCGAGAACGGCGACGTCATCGCCTATCTCGAGGACAAGGCGCTCGCGGAGGGGCGGGTGGCGCCCACGGACTTTCCGCAGACATGCCCGGAGTGGACGGAGGAGGAGGCGATCAACCGGGCCGTCCACATGGGCGCCCTCACGGGGGCGGCCGTCTACGTCGTCCACCTCTCCACGCAGCTCGGCCTCGAGCGGATCAAGCAGGCGCAGGCGCTCGGCCAGCGCGTGTGGACGGAGACGTGCCCGCAGTACCTGCTGCTGAGCGAGCGGGAGATGGAGATCTGGGGCCCGCTCGCCAAGATCGGCCCGCCCCTGCGCCCCGCGGACGGCCCGGACCGCGATGCGCTGTGGAAGGGCGTGGCGCAGGGCTACATCGCGAGCGTGGCGAGCGATCATTCGCCGCGCCCGAAGGCGCAGAAGGAAGCGGGCTGGAAGAACATCTTCGTCGATCCCCAGGGCAAGGTGGTGCCGTTCGGCAGCCCCGGGCTCGAGACGCTGGTGCCGCTCGTCTACAGCGAGGGCGTGGTCAAGCGCGGCCTGCCGCTCACGTGGATGGCGCGCGTGCTCGCCGAGAACCCGGCGCGCATCTTCGGCCTGTACCCGCGCAAGGGATCGATCCGCATCGGAGCCGACGCCGACCTCACGATCATCGACCCCGCGCCCGACACGACTATTCGCGTGGCCGACCACCGGGGCATCGCGGGCTGGACGCTCTACGAAGGCTGGACGGCGCACGGCCGGCCGTGGATGACGCTGCTGCGCGGCGAGACGCTGCTGCGCGACGGCAAGCTCGAGCAGGCGGCGGGCTACGGCCGCTTTCTCGCACGCGGGCGCTCGGTGCCGCCGCTCGGGGGCCCGGTGGCCTGA
>CAYQQT010000290.1:3227-5358 GCA_964419375.1 uncultured bacterium | reverse complement strand
ATGGCGATCAAGGCTGCGCGCGGCTTCACCGGGCGGCCGAAGATCGCGAAGTTCGAGGGCGCGTACCACGGCTCGTACGACTGGGCCGAGGTCAGCCTCGGCTCCGGGCCCGACGAGTGGGGGCCGGCCGATGCGCCGGCGAGCATCGCGTACTCCAAGGGCACGCCGAAGTCGGTGCTCGAGGACGTCGTCGTGCTGCCGTTCAACCGGACCGAGCTCGCGGTCGCGCGCATCGAGAAGGAGGCGAAGCACCTCGCCGCCGTCCTCATCGATCCGATGCCGAACCGCGCCGGCCTCATCCCCGCGCGCGCCGACTTCCTCCGCGCGATGCGTGAGGTGACGACGCGGCACGGCATCTGCCTGATCTTCGACGAGGTCATCAGCTTCCGGCTCGGCTACCACGGCGCGCAGGGCCTCTTCGACATCCGGCCGGATCTGACGAGCCTCGGCAAGATCATCGGCGGCGGGTTTCCCGTCGGCGCCGTCGGCGGGCGCGCCGAGGTGATGGCGGTGTTCGATCCCCGCGGCGGCAAGCCGCTCGTCCCGCACGGCGGCACGTTCAACGCGAACCCGGTGACGATGGCGGCCGGCCTCGCCGCGATGCGGCTGATGGACGAGAAGGCGTTCGACCGCCTCGACGAAGTCGGCCGCAAGCTCCGCAGCGGTGTTGCAGCGTGCTTCGAGCGCGCGGGCGTGCCCGGGGCCGTCACCGGGATGGGCTCGCTCTTCCGCCTGCATCCGGCGCCGCGCAACTTCGTCGACTATCGCAGCGCCGCGGCGTCGAAGGACGAGACCGCCCGGCTCGATCGGCTCCATCGGCAGCTCATCGACCATGGCATCCTGCTGGCGCCGACCGGGCTCGGGTGCCTGTCGACCGTGGTGGGGGAGTCCGAGGTCGAGTACTTCCTCGAAGTGCTCAACGCGTGCATCACCAAAGGAGACTCCGCATGAGACGCTCGCTGCTTGCCCTCGCAGTCCTCGTGGCGCTCGCCGTGGTCAGCGCGGTTACGCCGGATGCCGCTCACGCGCAGAAGGCGTTCAAGATCGCCGCCATCGTCCCCGTCTCGGGGCCGGCGGCCGCCTTCGGCCTCGGCTGCCAGCGCGGCCTCGAGATGGCCGCCGAAGACATCGGCGTCTTCACCGTGGCCGGCGAGAAGTACAAGGTCGAGGTGGTCACGTACGACACGGTGTACGCGCCGGACAAGACGGTGGCCGCGATCAACCGCGCCGTCTACAACGACAGCGTGAAGTACGGCGTGATCATCGGCGCCGGTGTGCACCCGCCCATCCTGCCCATCATCCGCGAGACCGGGTTCCTCGACTTCGCCTTCGCCGCCGCCGGCAAGCAGGTCACGAACCCGGAGAACCCGACGGTGTTCCGCATCATGGCGTCGTCGGACCAGCTCTACCAGACGTACGCCGTCTCCATCGCCGAGAAGCTCGGCGCCAAGCGCATCGCGTTCCTCGGCCCGAACGACGAGCTCGGCAAGAACGACGCGAAGGCGATCAAGGCCGAGGCCGAGAAGATGAAGGCGAAGGGCGTGTCGTTCGTGGGCGATGAGTACTACGAGCGCGGCGCCCGCGACTTCGGGCCGGCGCTGCTGCGCCTGATCGCGCAGAAGCCTGACATCATCGACACCGACGGCTCGCCCACGGGCTCGATCGCGCTCATCGCGAAGCAGGCGCGCGAGCTCGGCTACAACGGCTACTTCGTCAATTCCACGGCCGTGCTCGAGGCCAAGGCCATCTCGGACATCGCGGGCAAGGCGGGCGAGAACATCATCGCGCTCCGCATCTGGGCGAACCCGCCCACGAAGCTCTACACGGAGCTCGCCGAGCGGCACCAGAAGAAGTACGGTGAGGCGGCGCCGGGGACGCTGTGGGAGACGTACGGCGCCGCGCGCTGGCTCGTCGACACCATCATCAAGGCCGGCTCCTTCGACACGAAGACGGTCGCCGACGCGCTGGCGGGCTCGAGCTACGCCAACCATCCCTTCGGCCCCGCGACATGGGGCGGCGAGAAGGCGTACGGCATCAAGCGGCAGATCGTCATCCCGATCCCCGCGTCGATTCTGAAAAATGGCAAGTGGGAGCCCTTCGACGTGAAGTCCGGCAAGTTCGACTAGCCGGT
>CAYQQT010000290.1:0-3127 GCA_964419375.1 uncultured bacterium | reverse complement strand
TGGACCTCTACCTCCACCTCATCGCGCAAGGGCTCGCCATCGGCCTGCTCACGGGCATCCTCTACGTGCTCATCGCGCTCGGGCTCACGCTGATCTACGGCATCCTGCACATCGTCAACTTCGCGCACGGCGAGATCTACATGCTGGGCGCGATGGGCGTGTTCTACGGCTACGTCATCCTCAAGCTGCCGATCGCGGTGACGCTCGTGGCCGTCCTCGTGCTCTCGCTGCTGCTGGGGCTCGTCGTCGAGCGCGCGTTCTTCCGCTCGCTGCGTGGCCAGTGGCTGCAGCTCGTCGTCGCGAGCGTCGGCCTGTCGCTCATCATCCAGTCGCTCGCATGGGTCGCGTTCGGCATCCAGGAGAAACACGTCCCGTCGTTCTTCACCGGGATCATGACAATCGGTAGCGTGCGCCTGCCCGTCGAGCGCCTCGTCGCCGCGGCCGTGGGCGTGGTCCTCGTGGCGCTCCTCTACCTGCTCGTGTACCGGACGAAGGTGGGGCTCGCCATGCGCGCGATCGAGGAGGACGAGGAGACCGCGCGCATGCTCGGCATCAACGCCGACGGCGTCGCCGCGCTGGCGTGCGCGATCGGCTTCGCGCTCGCCGCGCTCGCGGGCGCCTTCGTCGCGCCCATCTACTCGCTGAACCCGGGGATGGGGCTCGAAGTCATCCTGATGTCGTTCCTCATCATCATCGTGGGCGGGCTCGGGAGCATCACCGGCACCGTCCTCGCCGGGCTGCTGATCGGCGTGCTGCAGTCCGTGGGGGGCGTGCTGGTGGGCGCGGAGGCGGCCTACGGGCTCGTGTTCGTCGTGATGATCGTCGTCCTGATCTTCCGCCCCGCCGGGCTGCTCGGGAAGGCATGAAGCGCGGCCTGCTCGGCCTGGTCATCGCGGCGTTGGCGCTTCTGCCGCCGCTCGGCGAGCCCTACGTGCTGCACGTGGCCATCGTCGTCCTCATCCACGTGGTCTACGCGCAGGCGCTCTACGTCATCATGCGGATGGGCTACCTGTCGTTCGGCCACGCGGGCTACATCGCGCTCGGCGGCTACACCTCCGCGCTCCTGGCGACGAAGCTCGGGATCAGCCCGTGGATCGGCTTCCTCGCCGGCGGCATCGTCGCCGCGCTCTTCGCGTGGGCGCTTGGCACGGTGACGCTGAAGCTGCGCGGCATCTACTTCAGCCTGTCGGTGTTCGCGTTCGCGGAGGTCGTCAGCGCCGTCTTCCGCGCCTTCGAGGTGTTCGGCGGCCCCGCCGGCATCGCCGCGGTGCCGCGGCCCGCGTTCTTCGGGACGCGACTCAACACGCACCTGCAGTTCTACTATGTGGTGCTGGTGGTCTCGCTCGTCTCGCTGTTCTTCCTCTACCGGCTCCAGTGGACGCGCTTCGGGTTCACGCTCCTCGCCCTGCGCACGAGCGCCACGGAGGCGCTCGCGGAGAGCCTAGGCATCAACGCCGCCCGTCACAAGACGCTCGCGTTCGTCGTCTCGTGCTTCTTCTGCGGCGTGATGGGCGCCGTGCACGTCCACTACCTCCGCTTCGTCAGCCCCTTCGTCTTCACGTTCTTCCTGTCGACGGACCTGATGGTGTACGTCATGGTGGGCGGGCTCGGCAGCTACTGGGGGCCGATGCTCGGCACGGTGTTGCTCACTGGCCTCGGCGAGCAGCTCTTCGCAGCCGGGTACTACAAGAGCCTCGTGTACGCGGTCGTGCTCCTCGTCGTCATCCTCGCGTTGCCGGGTGGCCTCATCTCGCTCCCGCGGATCTTCCGGCGCGGCGGGCGCGTGCACGTGGCGCCGGAGGCCGCGGAAGCGACCGCCGCGCGGGAGCGCTGACCATGCTGGAGATCCGCGGTATCACCAAGCAGTTCGGCGGCCTCATGGCGCTCCAGGACGTGGCGTTCATCGTGAACCGCGGGGAGCTGGTCGCGCTCGTGGGCCCGAACGGCGCCGGGAAATCGACGCTCTTCAACATCATTGCGGGCGCGTTTCCGCCCACGCGGGGTCAGATCGTCTTCAACGGCCGGGACGTGACCGGGCTCTCGAGCCACGATCTCGCGCGCCTCGGCATCGCCCGCACCTTCCAGCAGACAACGCTCTTCGGCGAGCAGACCGCGCTCGAGAACGTGCTGCACGGACGGCACCGGCACGTGCCGGCACGTCTGCTCGCCGCGCTGCTCGCGACGCCATCGTACCGGGAGGAGCAGCGCGAGGTCGAGCGGCACGCGCTCGGCGTGCTCGAGCTCCTCGGCATCGCCGCGTATCGCGACGCGATCGCCGCCGACCTGCCGCTCGGCATCCAGAAGCTGCTCACCGTCGCCATGGCGCTCGCGACCGACCCCGTCCTGCTCCTGCTGGACGAGCCGGCGGCCGGGCTCTCGCACGACGAGGCGACGCGGATGATGAATCTCGTGGCCTCCGAGATCCGGCAGCGCTGCACGGTCGTCCTCGTCGAGCACAACATGCGCATCGTCGCGGGGTGGTGCGATCGCGCCGTCGTGCTCCACTTTGGGCAGAAGATCTACGACGGCACGCCGGGTGGCCTCACGCAGAACCAGCGCGTGGTGGACGCGTACCTCGGCGTGGCGGAGCTGGGATGATCGACGGGGTCCTGCTGGACGTCGATGACATCGAGGTCACGTACGGCAAGGCGCGCGCCGTGAACGGCGCCACCGTGCGGGTGCCGCACGGCTCCATCACCGCGATCGTCGGACCGAACGGCGCCGGCAAAACCACGCTGCTGAAGGCCGTGTGCGGGCTGCAGCCGCTCCGCGCCGGCCACATCCGCTGGAATGGCAGCCGCATCGACGGCCGCGCGTCACGCGAGATCGCGGCGCTGGGCATCGCGCACGTGCCCGAGGGGCGCCGCATCTTCGGCAAGATGACCGTGCTCGAGAACCTGCGGCTTGGTGCCTATCTTCGTGGCGACGCGACGGAGGTCGCGCGCACGCTCGACATGGTGTTCCAGGCGTTCCCGCGGCTGAAGGAACGTGAGAGGCAGCGCTCGGGCAGCCTCTCGGGCGGCGAGCAGCAGATGCTCGCTATCGGCCGCGCGCTCATGGCGTCGCCGAAGCTGATCATGGCCGACGAGATGTCGCAGGGCCTCGCGCCGGTGATCGTGCAGGAGGT
>CAYQQT010000289.1:0-5370 GCA_964419375.1 uncultured bacterium | reverse complement strand
CCTAGCACTCGTTGAAGCCGCAGGAGAGGCACTTCTTGCAGCCTTCTTCGTAGACGAAGGTCGCCTGGCCGCATTCCTTGCAGAGGTCGCCGATCCGGCGGCTGGCCTTGGCGATGGGCGGGGCGCCGGCCGGCTTCACCTGGCCCGTGTGCTCGGCCAGGGTGCGGGCGAGAGCGTCGGGGAGCGAGAGGATCTTGCCGGCGCCGAAGCCCATGGGCTGGGCTCCGCCGATGCGGGAGAGCTGGCTGATCACCTCTTCGAGCCGCCGCTGAGCCGACAGCGGCGAAGGTAGCCTCAGCGTAAGCGAAATCAGGCGCCCGAGCGCCTCGGCGACCGCCATCGTGTCGGAGCCGCCCTTGCCCACCTGCACGAAGACCTCGAAGGGCTCGCTGTCGTCGGTCTCGTTCACCGTGATGAACGCGGTGCCGATCGGCGTCTCCTTGCGATACGTCTTGCCGCTGAGGCTCTGCGGCCGCGGCTTGATGACCATGTTGCCGGTCGTCGGCAGCAGGGCCGGCGTCTTGTCCTTCTTGCCGATGCCGACGTTGAGCACCTGCTCGCCCTTGCAGCCGTCACGGAACACGGTGATGCCGAGGCACCCCTGGTCCCACGCAAGGCGGTAGGCGTTGGCCACGTCGTCCTCGGAGGCATCGTTGGGCAGGTTGATCGTCTTGGACACGCCGTTGTCGGTGTAGCGCTGGAACGCCGCCTGGTGACGGACGTGCCACTCGTAGCCGATCTCGTGCGAGGTCTTGAAGACCCGCGCCGCGTACTCGGGCACCCCGGGAATGCCGTGCAGCGAGCCGCGCTTGGCGATCTCCTCCTTGAGGACGTCGGAGTAGAAGCCCTGATCGCGCGCGATCTGCTCGAAGGTCTCGTTGACGAAGGTGAGCACGCGCTCGCCGTCCGTCTGCTTGACGCGGTGCTGGAAGGCCAGCGCGAAGATGGGCTCGATGCCGGAGGAGCAGCCCGCGATCATCGAGATCGTCCCCGTGGGGGCGATGGTGGTGACCGTGGAGTTCCGCATCGGGCGCACGCCGCTGTAGATGGAGTGGCTCCAGTTCGGGAACGGACCCCGCTCCTCGGCGAGCTTGGCGCACTGGTCGTGCGACTTCTCCTTCACGAACGACATGAGCCGGTCCGCGAGGTCGATGGCCTCCTGGCTGTCGTAGGGGATGCCCATGATGAAGAGCAGGTCCGCCCAGCCCATGATGCCGAGGCCGATGCGCCGGTTGGACTTCACCGTCTCGTCGATGATCGGCAGCGGATAGGGGTTCATCTCGATGACGTCGTCGAGGAAGCGCACGGCCAGGCGCACCACGCGCTCCATCTCGTCCCAGTTCACCGTCCACTCGCCGTCCTCCGAGCGCCGCGCGAACTTGGACACGTTCAGCGAGCCCAGGTTGCACGCCTCGTTGGGCAGCAGCGGCTGCTCACCACAGGGGTTGGTGGCCTCCACTTGGCCCAGCGACGGCGTCGGGTTGGCGGGGCTCGCGTTGATGCGGTCGAGGAAGACCATGCCGGGATCGCCCGTGCGCCACGCGGCGCGCACGATGCGGTCGAAGACTTCCTTGGCCGACAGCCGCCTGACCACCGCCTTGGTGTGCGGATTGACGAGGTCGTACTCCTCGCCCTTGTCAAGCGCGTCCATGAAGGCGTCGGTGGCCGCCACCGAGATGTTGAAGTTCGTGATCCCCCCGGCGAGCTTGCAGTCGATGAACTCCAGGATGTCCGGGTGATCGACCCTCAGGATGCCCATGTTGGCGCCGCGCCGGGTGCCGCCCTGCTTGACCGCTTCCGTGGCGCCGTTGAACACGCGCAGGAACGACACGGGGCCGGAGGCGCGGCCGCCCGTGGAGTTCACGAGGTCGTCCTTGGGACGCAGCCGCGAGAACGCGAAGCCCGTGCCGCCGCCCGACTTGTGGATGATAGCGGCCGCCTTGACGGAGTCGAAGATCTCCTCCATCGAGTCGCCCACCGGCAGCACGTAGCACGCCGAGTACTGCAGGCCGTTGCCCTTGCCCGCGTTCATCAGGGTGGGCGAGTTCGGGATGAAGTAGCCGTCCACCATGATGTCGTAGAAGGCGGCCGCGATCTCCCGCACCGCCGCGGGGCTGCGCCCGTAGCGTCCCTCCCCTGCCGCAATGGAGGTGGCGACCCTCCAGCACATCTCCTCGGGGGTCTCGATGACCTCGCCGTCCTTGCGGAGGAGGTAGCGCTCCCGAAGCACCCGCAGCGCGGGTTCGGTCCATTGGCCAACCTTGGCAGGGCGGGTCTCAGACAGCATACTGCGCCTCCTTTTCATCTTTGGTGAGCGCTCGGGCGCCAGGGATTCGGAGCGTACCGGGCATGGTCGAGAAGCCGCGACCTCCTATATCTTGTGGTGCGGGCGACTCTAGCACGCCGTATGTAGCGGCCGTCAAGGAAAAAGGTGTCCACCGCCGGTCAACCGGCCGTCCACGCTTTGTCCACCGATCATCCCCAGCCGGCTGCGCGCGGTCGGAGGTTCGGCGCGCCGGGTGGCGATGACCGCCGTGATATCCTCGGCCTCAATACATCAGTCAATACATCAGTAAGGCTGCGCACGCTCATGCCTGCCGGCAGAGGAGATGCGGATGAGGATGTTCGCGGTGGCCGTCCTGGCACTCACGCTGTTCGGCGGTCTCCCGGGCGCGCTCGCGCAGCAGCCGCCCGCGGTGCCGCCCCAGGTCGTCGGCCGCGTGCTCACGCTCGACGAGGCCATCGCCATCGCGCTGGAGAACCAGCCGAACATCCAGGCTCGCCTCAGCGACTACGCGGCGGCCGCCTACCGTGTCGATCAGGCGCTGTCCCCTCTGCTGCCGCAGGTGAGCGCCGGGGTCACGGCGGCGCGCACGCAGAGCTTCAGCACGGCCACCAGGCCGGGCGCATCGACAGCGTCGATCCGCAACTTCGACGATGCCACCCTCGCGCGCGTCTCCGTGTCGCAGCTGCTCTTCGACTTCGGCAAGACGTTCGCGTCCACCGAGGTGGCGCGCAAGCTCGCCGACGTCGCCAGCGAAGACGTGGAGCTGCAGCGCCAGCTCATCACGCTGGCCGTCAAGGAGTCCTACACCAACATCAACTTCGCCCAGCGCCTCATCCGCGTACAGCAGCAGGCGCTCGAGCGCGCGGATCTCAACCTGCGCTCGGCGCGCGGCTTCTTCGAGGTGGGCACGCGGCCGAAATCGGACGTGACGCGGGCGCAGGTCGACGTCGCCAACGCGCGCGTGGACCTCATCCGCGCCCGCAACGCGGAGCGGAACGCGCGCGTGGCGCTCAACACGGCGATGGGCATCGCCGCCAACACGCCCACGCAGATCCAGGACAACCTCGTGTACGAGCCCGTCACGCTGGATCCCGCCCAGCTCCTCGGGGAGGCGTACCGGCAGCGGCCGGAATCCCGGCAGGCTCGCCTGCAGGTGGAGGCGGCGGACGCCCGCGCCCGCCGCGCCTTCCGTGACTTCTTCCCGGACATCACGGCGAGCGGCTTCTACGGTGGCGCCCGCGCAGAACTGAACGAGGTGTGGGAGATCGGCCTCGGCCTCTCCTGGTCGCTCTTCGACGGTGGCAACCGGATGGCGCGCTATCGGGAGACTCGCGCGCTCCTTGATGGCGCCCAGGCGCGGGTGCGGGCCACGGAGCTCGACATCTCGCGAGAGGTCGAGCAGGCCCAGATCAACGTCAGCGAGGCCAACGAGAGAATCGAGGCCGCCAAGACGGCGGTGGAGTCGGCGCTGGAGAACTTCCGCCTCGCCCAGGGCCGGTTCGACGCCGGGGTGGGCACCATCCTGGAGCTGACCGACGCCCAGCTCGCCCTCACCCAGACCCAGAACGCGGAGACGCAGGCCCTCGCCGACTACCGGATCGCGCTCGCACGCCTGCAGCGTGCGGTAGGCCGGCGCTAGCAGGGCGCTGAAAAATGCCCATCTCCGTCGTTGGCTCGTCGCTCGCTCCCTGCGACGTAGGCGGCCTGGTTGGATGGGGGGCCTCGAAGGGCCCCCAAGCCCCCCCACGCTCGGCAGCACCCCGGCAAAAGCCGTGGCGCTCCTCGATATTCCGACCGGCGCCCTGCGCGTTTTCAGCAGCCTGCTAGAGCGCGGTACATAGCCGTGAACAGCAGGAAATAGAGGAAGGCCGCCGGCCGTCTAACCTCGTGATGAAGCGGCTCGTCTCCGTCATCATCGTGGCCCTGCTCGCAGGCGTCGGCGTCTGGGGCTACTTCTACGCCCAGAGCCGTGGCAATGCGCCGAAGTACCGCACGGGACGTGTCGAGCGCGGCTCCCTCACGGCGGCGGTGTCGGCCTCAGGCAATCTCGCCGCGGTCACCACCGTGCAGGTCGGGAGCCAGGTGTCGGGCCAGGTCCAGGAGCTCTTCGCCGACTTCAACTCCATCGTCAAGCGCAACCAGGTCATCGCGCGTATCGATCCCGCCATCTTCGAGGCCAAGGTCAACCAGGCCAGGGCCGAGGTCGACTCTGCGCAGGCGGCCGTCCTCAACCAGTCGGCGCAGGTGGAGCGGGCACGGGCCGACGTCGAGAACGCCCGCGCGGCGCTGGCCGAGGCGCGCGCACAGACGGCCAAGTCCCAGGTGGCGGTGGCGGAGGCCGCGCGCGATCTCGAGCGCAAGATGGAGCTCTTCCGGCGCGACCTCATCTCCAGGAGCGAGCGCGACACCACCCAGGCGGCCCAGGAATCGGCGGCGGCACAGATGGATTCGTCGCGCGCCAAGGAGCAGGCGCTGGCGGCCGGCATTCAATCGGCCACGGCGCAGCTGCGCGTGGCGGACGCGATGCTCCAGTCCGCCCGCGCCAACGTCAAGCAGAAGCAGGCGGCCCTCCAGCAGGCCCAGGTGGACCTCGACCACACCACCATTCGCGCTCCCGTGGACGGCGTCGTGGTCGCGCGCGCGGTCGACGTGGGCCAGACGGTGGCCGCCAGCCTGCAGGCGCCGGTCCTGTTCACGATCGCGCAGGACCTCACCAAGATGCAGGTGGAGACGAGCGTGGACGAGGCCGACATCGGCCGCATCAAGCTCGAAGACGGCGCCTCCTTCACCGTCGACGCCTTCCCCGGCCGGAGCTTCACCGGCACCGTGAGGCAGATCCGCAAGGCGGCGCTGGTCGTCCAGAACGTCGTCACGTACACCGTCGTCATCGGCGTGGACAACCCGGGCGGTCGGCTGCTGCCCGGCATGACGGCGAACGTCAAGATGATCGTGGCCGAGAAGCCCAACGTCCTGAAGGTGCCCAACGCGGCGCTCCGCTTCCGCCTCGCCGGCAGCGAAGGCGGACCGACGGGAGGCCCGCGCGGCCAGGGCGCCGCTGCGCCCGGTGGCGGCGGGCCCGCACG
>CAYQQT010000288.1:0-5372 GCA_964419375.1 uncultured bacterium | reverse complement strand
GCCCGACCTGCTCCCGAGCGACATCACCGGCAGCTTCCTCTACGACCAGCGCGAGGCCCGGTTCGAGTTCCGGCCCGGGCCCGTCTTCACCAACCTCCTGCTCGCCGACGAGATCAACCGCGCCACGCCCAAGACCCAGGCGGCGCTGCTCGAAGCGATGCAAGAAGCGCAGGTGACGGTCGAGGGACAGTCGTTCCCGCTGGCGCAGCCCTTCCTGGTGATCGCCACCCAGAACCCCATCGAGCTGGAAGGCACCTATCCGCTGCCGGAGGCGCAGCTCGACCGTTTTCTGCTGCGCGTCGGCATCGGCTATCCAGACGTGGACGCCGAGCGTGCGATCTTGCGGATCCGGCGCGAGCGACGCACCGACGCGGTGGCGGTCCCCGTTCTCGTCACGCGGGCGGAGCTGCTCGCCATGCAGGCGGTGCTCGAGGACGTGTTCGTGAGCGACGCGCTCGAGCGGTACATCGTGGCCCTGGCCCAGGCCACGCGAAGCGATCCCCGCGTGGCGCTCGGGGCCTCGCCACGCGGCAGTCTCGCCGTCCTCAAGCTCGCCCGGGCGGAGGCGGCCATTCGCGGCCGCGATTTCGTCCTGCCCGACGACGTGAAGGCAGTGGCGGTGGCCGCGCTCGCCCATCGTCTCGTCCTGCGACCGGAGCTGTGGGTGTCGAGGATCACGCCGGCGCAGGTGGTCGAGAGCCTGCTCCTCCAGATTCCGGCGCCGGCGGCAGCGCCCGCGTGAGCTGGCGCCCGACGGTCCTGAACGTCTCCTTCCTGACGCTCGCCGGCTGGGCGCTCTTCCTCGGTGTCCTCACCGGCCGCGCCGACCTCGTCGTCGTTGCGGTGCCCCTGATCGTCGCCCTCGTCGCCGCGCGACGGACGGCGGCGCCCGCGGCGGTGCAGCTCCGCCACGAGGTGTCCGCCGAGCGCCTGATCGAGGACGAGCGCGTGACGGTCACGGTCACGCTCCGGGCGGACGGGCCCGTGCCCCTCGTGGAATTGCTGGAGCCGCTGCCGCCGCGCGTCCAGCTCGAGCGAGGGCGCAACGCCGCGTTCTTCACGCTGCGGGCGGGCGAGGAGGTCCGCTGGGAGTTCGTGCTGCGCTGTGCCGGCCGCCAGCGCCTGCACCTGGGCGGCCCGCATCTCCGGCTGTGGGGGCCGCTTGGCCTGGCCGCCGCCGAGGCCCGCTATCGTGCGCCGCAGACGGTGGCCGTCTACCCGCCGCTCGCGCCGCTCAGGCATCCGCCCCGTCCACTCCGGACACAGACGTACGTCGGCAACTACGTGTCGCCGGCCCAGGGTGAAGGCATCGAGCCCGGCGACATCCGCCCCTTCGCCCCGGGCGACCAGGTCCGCCACGTGAACTGGCGCGCCACGCTGCGGCTCGGCACCCTGCACGTGACGCAGCACCATCGCGAGCGGAACGCCGACGTCGTCCTCATGCTCGACACGCTGTCCGAGGTGGGCGCGCCCGGCGCCACGGTCGTCGACGCCGCCGTGCGCGGCGCCGCGACTCTGGCCGCGGCCTATCTGGCCCGCAAGGACCGCGTCGGCCTGATCGAGTACGGGGGCCAGCTCCGCTGGGTGAGGCCGGGCTCAGGCCGGGCACAGCTGCAGCGGTTGCTCGACACCCTCCTGGACGCGTCGGTCGTCTTCACGTACGTGACCCGCGACGTCGACCTGATCCCGCCGCGCATCCTGCCGCCCCAGGCCCTGATCCTCGCCCTGAGCCCGCTGCTCGACGCGCGCTTCGTGCGAGCCGCGACCGACCTCACCGCCCGCGGCTTCGACCTCGTCGTCATCGCGGTTTCGCCGGTCGCGTCGGCGCGCTCCGCCGTGCGCGGGGGGCGGGTTGCCGACCTCGCCGCGCGGCTGTGGTCGCTGGAGCGCCGCGTCCAGTTCGACGAGCTTCGACGCCGCGGGTTGACCATCGTCGACTGGGATGGCATCGAACCCCTCGACGCCGCGCTGGCTACGCTGCGCCGGCCGCGCCTGCGGCGTGTGCTCGCGTGATGATGCGTCTGGCGGCGGTGGTCCTCGTGGCGGTGCTCGTCGCGATCCCGCTCGCCGTCCTGCCGGCCGCGCCCGTCACCTGGCTCGCGATTCTTGCGTTCGGCGTCGGCGGTGCTGGTGTGATGGTCCGGTCGACGCCGATAGTGACCACCGGCGCCTCGCTGGCGCTGATCGCGTACGCGGTGGCGCTCGTGACGGCGGGGGCGGTGGTGGATCCGGTCGCAGCCATCGCCTTCGGCTCGACGCTCGTGCTCCTGCTGGCGCTCGTGCACTTCGCCGGGCGTGTGCACGGCGCCGCCATCGGACCCGCGGTCATCGCCGTCCAGGTCCGTCACTGGCTGGTGATCGTCGCCCTCGGCGTCGTCGCCGCGGTCGGGCTCACGGCGGGTGGGGCGGTGCTCGGTGCCATGCTCCGGGGCGCGTCACTCCCGGTGGTCGTCGTTGCCGCGGCGCTCGGGGCCCTGATGACGACGGCCGGCGTCATCGCGCTGGTGACGGCGCGCGCGGCGCCACCCTGAGCGCCTTCCTGATCTGCGCGGTGGTGGAAAGCGAGCACAGCGATCCTGTATTGTACCCAGGGGAAACATGACAACGAAGCCGCGCTGCCCGTTGCCCTCTACCGACAAGAGCGTTTATGTCTCCTACGCTCGTCCGCCTCACGCCCGAGCAGCTCAAGCAGCGGATGGCGGCCAAGGAGTCGGGCGGTGGCGGGGGCGCGCCGTGACGCGGCGGGGGAGCGTGGCGCTCATCGGCGTCGTCCTGCTCGGCGTGGCGGCGGCGGCCTGTGCGCGGGTGCAGACGCACTACAAGGTTCCAAATCTAGGAGTGACGGACCCGTCCTTCATTCCCACCATCGAGGCCTATGCCTCGGCGCCGGGCTCGCGCGGCAACAGCGTGCAGCTGCTGTTGAACGGTGATCAGATCTTTCCCGCGCAGCTGGCGGCGATCCGCTCCGCGAAGCAGACGATCACCTACGCCCAGTATTTCTACGAGGAGGGCCCGATCCCCGAGGAGATCGCGGAGGCGATCGCGGAGCGCTGCCGGGCGGGGGTCCACGCCCACGTGCTGCTCGACGGCTTCGGAACCTTCTACATGCCGGCGCGGTACCGGGAAACGATGGAGCGCGCCGGCTGCGAGGTCGCCACCTTTCGCCCGTTGCACCCGTTCGTCGTGTTCGCGCTGGTCGGCTGGAGCAAGGCTAACCACCGCAATCACCGCCGCATTCTCGTCGTCGATGGCGAGGTCGGATTCACGGGCGGATCGGGCATCGCTCCGAAATGGACGGGCAACGGGCGCCTCAAAGGCCACTGGCGCGACACCGATGTGCGCGTCGAAGGCCTGGTCGTCTCCTCGCTGCAGGGCGCGTTCGCCGAGAACTGGCTGGAGGCGACCGGCAACGTGCTCGGCGGCGAGCCGTATTTCCCGCGACATCCCCGGGTGGGGACGATCGCCGCCCAGGTCGTTCGCAGCTCCCCGAGCGGGGGAAGCTTCGCGATGTACACGACCTTCCTGCTCGCCATGTCGTCGGCGCGCCAGTCGATCTACATCACCAACCCGTACTTCCTGCCCGACAGCCGCATGATCCGTGCCCTCAAGGAGGCGCGCGCCCGCGGCGTGCGGGTCGTCGTGCTCTTGCCGGGCGCCATCGACAACAACATCGTCCGCCACGCGAGCCGCGCGAAGTTGGGCGAGCTCCTCGAGCCGGGCATCGAGATCCACGAGTATCAGGCGGGTCTGCTCCACGCCAAGACCATGATCATCGACGGCACATGGGCGACGATCGGCAGCACGAACATGGACAGCCGCTCGTTTTCTCGCAACGAGGAGCTCAACCTGGTCGTGTACAGCGCCGACATCGCGGGCCAGCTCGAGAAAGTCTTTGCCGACGATCTCACGTACTCGCGACAGATCGACTACCGGAAGTGGCGCAGTCGAGGCCCGTTCGACCGGCTGCTGGAGCTGCTCTCCCTGCCTATTCGCGAAGAGTTGTAGCGGCGCACGAAGCGGGCGCCAGCGCCGCGATAATCAGATCGGCGGTGGCCAGATTCATCGCGAGCGGGACCTTGTGGACGTGGCACGCTCGCAGCAGCACCCGGATGTCGGGATCATGCGGCTGCACGTCGGCGTGAGGACGGCCCGGGCGCCGACCAGCCGCAGGAGGACGCGGCGTTAATCGCGGGGTCCGCTCGCGAGCTCGTGCGTGCGCGTGTTGCGCGCGACGACGCGTCCGGCCTTGACCACGTAGAGCTTCTCGGCCTGCTCGGTGATGGCCTGCGCGGCGTCCCGCGCGTCGAGCACGACGAGGTCGGCGCGGCAGCCCGGGGCCAGGCCGTAACCCGCAAGGCCGAGCGCGCGCGCCGGGTTCGTCGTGATCAGCTCCGGCAGCCACGCGAGCTGGTCGAGGTTGCCGAGGTGGGCGGCCATGGCGGTGACGAGGGCCTGGCGCAGCAGATCGGGATGGCCGTACGGCGTGAAGGGGTTGACGATGTTGTTGGTCGAGATCGAGACGTTGACGCCGGCCTCCCGCAGCTCGCCGATGCGCGTCACGCCGCGCCACGTGCGCGTGAGGTCGGTGCGCCCCTTCACGTGCATCTCGGTCGCCGGCAGGCTGATGACGTGGATGTGCGCCTCCCGCAGTTGCTCGATGAGCCGAGCGCGGTGCGCGGGCTCGAGCACGTCGAGCATGCAGAGGTGGCCGAGCGTCACGCGGCCCTGCATGCCGCGCGCGAGCGTCTGCTCGGCGATGTAGTCGGTGGTCAGCAGCGCCGGGTCGTCCGAGGAATCGGCGTGGAAGTCGAGCGGGACGCCGAACGCCTGCGCCGTCTCGAAGAACCAGTCGATGTGCGCACGTTGATCGCGGTCCATGTAGGGACAGCCGCCGAGCGTCTCGAGCCCCGCCTTGAGCGCCTCACGCAGCAGATCCTTCGTCACGGAGTCGTGGAAGATGCCCTCCTGCGCGAACGCGATCAGCGTCAGGTCGAGCACGCCGGCAAAGTCGGCCTGCAGGCGCCGCAGCGCCTCCACGCCGCGCAGCTCTACGAACGCGTCCACCTCCACGTGGGCGCGCATCGTCGTGCAGCCGTGGCGCACGGCCAGCTCCATCACGCGGCGCGCGCGCTGGTAGACGTCGTCGACGGTGAAGCGCTTCTTCAGCTCGGCCACCAGCGTTTGCGCTGTCGGCCCGCCCGCGCGCAGTCCCTGCGTGCGGTCGGCGATGAAGGCCTTGTCCGGGTGGATGTGACTCTCGACGAAGCCGGGCAGCACGAGGCGGTCGGTCACGTCGAGCGTCTCGTGGCCGCTCGCCTCGAGGCCGGCGCCGACGCGCTCGATGCGGCCGTCGCGGATGGCGACGTCCTGGC
>CAYQQT010000287.1:0-5373 GCA_964419375.1 uncultured bacterium | reverse complement strand
CGTGGTCAGGATGTTCAGGCGCCGCGCGGTCAGACTCAGGCGCCCCGCGCGACCGCGTCCAGCCAGCCCACCAGTGGCAAGGCTTGGACGCTCGTGAAGGAAGCGGAAGCGGCCTGCAAGGCCGGCGACATGAAGACGGCGAAGGCGAAGGCCGACGCCGCCATCTCCGAGATCAAGTAACAGGTCAACGTTTCACACCGGCAGGCTCCAGGAGAGTTCACCCTCCTGGAGCCTGTTGCTTTTCGAGTAGAATCGGCCGGTGCGCCGCCGGTTCGCTCTCGCTCTCGCCCTCGTCGTTGTGCCTGCCGCCACCGTCTCCGCACAAGCCTCGCTCCAGGAGACGCTGCTGCGTGCCAAGCCGGCGGTGGCGATCGTCGTGGCGGAGGTCGGCGCGGACGTCACGGTCCGCTGCGGCGGCGGCGACGCGGTCACGGTCACCACCCAGCCGTTCCGCGAGAGCGGCACGGGTTTCTTCGTCAGTCCCAGCGGCTGGATGATCACGAACGCGCACCTGGTGACGCCGGCGCACCAATCACCGCAGTGGCTGCTGAACCACCACGCGGAAAAGGGCGTGCGCGCCGCATGCGTGCCCGACCTTCTCGCGCGCCGGGGCCTGGCGCCAGGGCAGCGGCGCGACGTCGAGGACGAGATCACCCGCCAGGTGCTCGTGGGCGCGCTGCCGTCCGCGAAGACGGTGCTGCAGCCGTCGATCTCGGTGATCCTCCCTAACGGCGCTCGCCTCGCCGCCAAGGTCGTGAAGTACAGCCCGCCGGTGGCGGGAGCGGCGATGGCCGGCCGTGACCTCGCCCTGCTCCGCCTGGAAGCCTCCGACATGCCGTCGCTCGCCTTCGGCGATTCCACCCAGACGAAGATCGGCGACAAGCTGCACATCATCGGCTTTCCGGGCATCGTGATGACCCACGAGCTGCTCAACGCCTCCGCGAAAGTGGAAGCCACCGTCACGAATGGCGCCGTCTCGGGCTTCCAGCAGGACGTCGCCAACCAGCCGCTGATCCAGACGGACGCGGCCGCCGCCACCGGCGCGAGCGGCAGCCCGGCGGTGGGTAGCGACGGCCGCGTGATCGGCGTGCTCAGCTTCGTGACGTCCGACCAGGGCACGGTTGTGCAGGGCTTCAACTTCGTCCTGCCCGCGGCGGCAGTCCTGGACTTTCTGGAAGGCACCGGCGTCGCGCTGGACGAGCCGAGCAAGTTCAACGCGGCGTGGCACGCGGCCCTGAGCGAGCACTTCGCCGGCAATTACTCGCGGGCGGCGCGCCACCTCCAGGAAGCCAACCGGCTCGTGCCCGAGCTGCCCGACGTGCGGCGGCTGACCGCCGACAACGACGAGCGCCGCAAGAGCGAGCCCTTCCTGCCCTGGCGGACCGTGGCGGTGGGGGTGCTGGTGGCGTGCGCGGTCGCCTATGCGGCGCTGGCCGCGCGACGCTGGCGGCGCAACCGATTCCGCGTTCGTCCCTCGGAGGTCGCGCGGCTGGTGGAGAGCGACAAACCGCCCGTGATCCTCGACGTGCGCGACGCGCCCACCTACGCCAGGAGCCCGGTCCGTATTCCTCACTCGGTGCACGTGACGCCGGAGGCGCTGGCGCAGGACGCGCCCCGCCTCGACATCGAGCGCGACCGCCTCATCGTCGCCTACTGCACGTGACCGGACGAGCTCACGAGCGCCCGTGTGGCGCATCGCCTCCGAGAGTTGGGATTCCGCGACGTCCGCATCCTCAAAGGCGGCCTCGGGAGCTGGGCGAACGCCGGCCTGCCCCTGGAAGCGAAGAGCTAGGTTAGGAGGCTGTCGGACATCGAGGAGCGCCGCGGCTTGCCGCGGTGCTACCGAGCGCGCGGGGGGCTTGGGGGGCCCTTCGAGGCCCCCCATCCAGCCAAGAAGTGGAAGTGCACGTGATAGACGACCTGCCCGCCTTCGGGCCCGGTGTTGATGTTCACCCGGTACCCGCGCTCGCCAAAACCCTTCGCCTCGCCGATCTTCCGCGCCGCGAGCAGGCAGCGTCCCACGGCGTCCACGTGCTCCTCCGTCATCTCGCTGATCGAGGCCAGGTGACGCTTGGGAATGATGAGGATGTGCACGGGCGCCTTGGGGTAGATGTCCTTGAACGCCAGCACGGCGTCGTCCTCGTACTCGATGTCGACGGGATTCTGGCGCGCCACGATGCGGCAGAAGAGGCAGTCGGTCACGGGCTCCTCCGGGATTGTCTGTATAATACGGCGTCCATCAGAAGCGTTCGACAAAAGGAGCCGCAATGGGAACGTGCCCGAAGTGCAAGCTGCGCATCCGCAAAAACGGCAACCACATCAAGCTGGGATCGACGTGGCATCACAAGATCTGCCCCAACCGCCCCGCCGCCGCCAAGACGGCCGCCGCCAAACAGTCCTAGGCGCTCACCCGCTCCGCCCCCGCGCCACACGAGGCCAACACATGCACGTAGGATTCGTCGGCACCGGCAACATGGGATTCCCGATGGCGGCCAACGTCCTCAAGGCCGGCCATCAGATGACGGTGTGGGATGTTCGACCCGAGGCCACGGCGGAGCTGGAGCGCCTCGGCGCCAAGCGCGCCGCCAGCCTCAAGGCGCTTGCCGAGACGGTGCGCGTCACCCTCACGAGCCTGCCCAACGACGACATCGTGCAGAGCGTGGTGGCGGGCGATGGCGGCCTGCTCGCGGGCGCGCGCGAGGGCGATGTGATCTTCGATCTCAGCACGGTGAGCCCGGGCTCCACGAAGCGTCTCGCCGAGCGCGCCGCCAAGCGCGGCGTGCGCGTCATCGACGCGCCCGTGAGCGGCAGCGTGAGCGGCGCCGCCGCGGGCACGCTGGCGGTCATGGTGGGCGCCACCGAGGCGGTGGCCAGCCCCTACGCGCCCGTGCTCCGCGCCATCGGCACGAACGTCTTCTATCTGGGCGAGGTCGGCCGCGGCAACACGCTCAAGCTGCTCAACAACCTCGTCGCCCTCACCAACCAGGCCGTGCTCTGCGAGGCCATGGCGCTCGCGGACCGGCTGGGCGTGCCGCGCCAGATGGTCGGCGAGGTGGTGGGCAAGAGCTCCGGCGCCAGCTTCATCCTCGAGCGCAAGCTGGCCGCGGTCGTGAAGCACGACTACCAGCCCGGGTTCTTCGTCGACCTCGCGTACAAGGACCTCGGGCTCGCCCTCGATCTCGCCAAGGAGGCGGGCGCGCGCACCGAGCTGGTGAAGCAGGCGCGGCAACTCTACGGCGAGGCGAGCAAGGCGGGCCTCGGCAAGCTCGACAGCTCGGGCCTGCTGTCGATGCTGGAG
Source organism: uncultured bacterium (assembly GCA_964419375.1). Taxonomy (GTDB): domain Bacteria; phylum Methylomirabilota; class Methylomirabilia; order Rokubacteriales; family CSP1-6; genus JBBDXO01. The sequence continues at coordinate 2,075 of CAYQQT010000287.1, read as the reverse complement.
CCGCCCGCGTCCAAGTAGCGCTTCGGCGCGCTCAGCACACGGGGCGGCGCAGCACCGCCCCGTCGATCTTGCGCGAGAGCTGGCGGCCGTCGGCGGGTGTGCCGAGCAGCCTGCCGCGGTCCGCGACAACCTTGCCCCGCAGCATCGTGGTCGCGGGCCAGCCCGTCACCGCCCACCCTTCCCACGGACTGTAGTCGGTGACGTGGAAATCCTCGCGTGTGAGGGTCTTGGCGACGGCGGGGTCGATGAAGACCAGGTCCGCGTCGCTCCCGGGCGCGATCACCCCCTTGCGCGGATAGAGTCCGAAGATCTTCGCCGCGTTGGTGGACGTGATGTCGGCGAAGCGCGTGAGCGACATCCCGCGCTTGACGACACCTTCGCTGTACGCGATCCCGATCCGTGCTTCCGCGCCCACGTTGCCGCCCGTGACGTCCTCCACCGTGCGCCCCTTCAGCTTGAGCGCGAGCGAGGTCGGATACTCGTCGGTGGCGAGCGTGGAGAGGCCGTCGCGCACGAGGCCGTCCCAGAGCGCCGCCTGGTCCTCGGGGAACTTCAGCGAGGGGTACGTGTGCGAGCAGAAGCCGCGCGCCGTCTTGTAGTACTCCGCGTTGAAGCACGCGTACTGGTGCAGCGTCTCGCCGTACACGGGCAGCCCCTGCGCGCGCGCGGCGCGGATCTGCTCCACGCCTTCGCGGGCGGAGGTGTGGACGAAGTACACGCCCGCCCCCGTGTGGCGCGCGAGCGCGATGGTGCGCTGGAACGCGAGCAGCTCGGAGATGTTGCTGTGGACGAGATGCATGTTGGTGCCGTCCATCCGCTGCTCGGCGCGGAACTTCTCGTAATTGAACTGCACGACGTCCTCGTCCTCGCCGTGCACGACCATGAGCCCGCCCGCCGCCGCCACCTTCTCCATGGCGAAGCCGATGCGGCCGAAATCGATGCGGTTGGGCGCGCGCTTGGGATGTGGCGGCAGCACGTTGGTCGTGAAGACCTTGAAGCTGGGATGACCCGCCTGCACCGCCTCGCCGATCTGCTCGAAGACGCCGAGCGGCAGCGCGCCCGCGAGCGTGATGTGGAAGGCGTAGTCCACGTACGAGTTCGACTTCCATCGCGCCGCGCGCGCCTCCAGCACGCTCTGGATGCTGTCGAGGCCCGGGCGCACGTAGCAGAAGTCGATGTGCGTGGTGGTGCCGCCGTACGCCATCCCGCGCGTGTCGTCCTCGGGGCCGAGGGTGATGGAGGGCTCCTCGGGATGGCTCATGATCGGGTGCGCGAGATGCGTGTGGGGGTCGATGCCGCCCGGCGCCACGATCGTGCCCGTGGCGTCGAGGACGCGCGCGCCGTCGGTGGGCAGCGCCCCCGGCGGCGCCAGCGTCACGATGCGCTCGCCCTCGATGCCGATGTCCCACTGCCCGACACCGTGCGGGGTCACCACCTGCTGCGCGTTGCGGATCACGACATCGAGCATGGCGCTCAATATAGAGCCTTCCGCCGCCGGCGTATAGCGCGCGTGCGGGTGGTGGCCGCCCATGGTACTAACTCGACATGCGGCGGAAGATCGTCAATGGCCCGGACGGGCGCTGAGTGCAGATCTGGGTCGATGCGGATGCGTGTCCGCAGGTCATCAAGGAGATTCTGTTTCGCGCCGCCGTGCGCGCCCAGGTCATGACGACGCTGGTCGCCAACACGACCCTCCGCACCCCGCCCTCCCCATTCATCACAAGCGTCCGGGTGGTGAAGGGCTTCGACGTGGCCGACCACCTCATCGTGCAACACGTGCAGCCCGGGGACTTGGTCATCACGGCCGACATCCCGCTCGCGGCCGAGGTGATCAAGCGCGGAGCGCACGCGCTCGACCCGCGCGGCGACCTGTACTCCGAGGACAACGTCAGCGAGCGCCTCGCCGTGCGCAACCTCATGCAGGAGCTGCGCTCGACGGGAGATCTGCTGGGCGGCCCCGCACCGTTCGGCCCGCGCGACCGCCAGCTCTTCGCCAATCACCTCGACCGTTTTCTCATCCGGCATCGGCACGCGTAGGCGAGCGCCCTCGCGCGTCGCTATTCGATCACGCGGTC
>CAYQQT010000286.1:0-5376 GCA_964419375.1 uncultured bacterium | reverse complement strand
CGAGGAGCGCCACGGCTTTGCCGGGGCGCTACCGAGCGCTTGGGGGGCTTGGGGGGCCCTTCGAGGCCCCCCATCCTAGTCAGACCCGCCCCCCTCCCGGTCAATTCGCGGGGACGATCTTGAAGATGCGGTCGTTCGCGCGCCCGGGCGCGGTGTTGTCGGAGACGAGCACGTAGACCTCGCGGTCCTCGTCCTCCGCGAAGGACAGCACGTAGGAGTTGAACTTCATGTTCGTGACTTCCACGTCCTCGATCGTCCACGGGCCGCTACCCTGCCGCGGCGGACGGGCCACCATCAACACGCCCTGGGGCTCGCTGAAGGTCTTGCTCCAGTCGCCGAAGATGTACGCGCCCACGAGGTTCGGCATCGCCTTGCCGCGATAGACGTACCCGCCCGTGATGGAGAGACCCTTGCCGTCCTTGACCACGTTCATGTTGCCGTACTCGATGACCGGCATCGTGAGGCCGGTCTTGTCGCAGGTGGCCGGCTCGTTGTTGGGATCGTCGGCGTTGAAGCAGTGCGAGCCCTCGATGCGGTTCCACCCGAGGTTCGCGCCCTTGGTGATCACCTTGACGCTCTCCCACTTGTTCTGCCCGACGTCGGCCCCGAACAGCTTGCCGCCCGCGTCGAAAGACATCCGCCACACGTTGCGGATGCCGTACGCCCAGATCTCCGGCAGCGCGTCGGTGCGGCCGACGAACGGGTTGTCGCGCGGCACGGTGTAGGGATCACCCGAGTTCACGTCGATCCGGACGATCTTGCCCAGGTTCGTCTTGAGGTCCTGGCCGTTTCCGATCTTGGGCGTGTGCCCGACGGCCTGGTCGTTGGCGAATCCGCCGTCGCCGATGGAGACGTACAGGTATCCGTCGTCAGGGCCGAAGACGAGCGCGCCGCCGTTGTGGTTGAACTGGGGCTTGTCCCAGAAGTAGACGATGCGCTCCGTGGAGAGGTCCGCCTTGTGCGGGTCCGTCTTGGAGACGCGGAACTCCGACAGGTAGTTCGTGGCGCTGAAGTACAGCCGCGGGCGGCGGCCCGCATCCGTGCGCACGGGGGCGGAGTACACCACGTAGAACTTGCCGTTCTCCTTGAACTTCGGATGGAAGGCCATGCCGAGGAGGCCGCGCTCGTCGAACTCCCAGTCCAGCTTCACCATCTTCTTGCTGAGGTCCATGAAGGGCGTGGAGCGCAGCTTGCCGTCGGGCATCAGGATCTGGATCGTCCCCGACTGCTCGACGATGAAGTGGCGCTTGGTCCCGTCCGGCGCGGTCAGCATCACGAGCGGATGCACGAGGGTGTCCGCGAACGGCTGCAGCCGCACCTTGACCTGCGCGTCGGCGGAAGGGGTCCACAGGCCGAGCATCAGCAGGGACATGAGCACCATGGTTGCCGTGCGTCTCATAACGTCTCCTTTGGTGAACGTCTTGCCCTGATTAGGTCGGATGCCCGCCGGGTCGATGCGAGGGAGAATCCGCGCAAAGCGGGGCTACGTCAAGGGGGGGGCGCGCGGTCACTCGCCCCGGAAGACGGCCTTGCGCTTTTCGAGCATGGCGCGCCGGCCTTCGCTGGCGTCGGCGCTCGTGCGCGCGCGCTGCGCGAGGGCGTCGAGGTCCTCGTGCACGATGTGCGTGCGTGCGGAGAGCGCCCGCTGGACGGTCGCCTTCATGCCCGCCAGCGACAGGGGCGCGTTGTCGCCGATGATGCGCGCGAGGTCGTAGGTGGCGGCCTCCACCGTGTCGGGCGACACCACCTGGTGGACCATCCCGATCTCGTAGGCGCGGGCGGCGCCGATGGGCTGACCCGTGAAGAGCAGGTGCCGCGTGTGAGCCGCCCCGATGATCTCCACCAGCTTCTGCCCGAGCGGGAAGGGGACGACGAGGCCGACGCGGGAGAGCGGCATGCCGAGCCGGGCCCCGTCGGCCGCCACGCGCAGGTCGCAGTGCAGGGCCAGCTCGCAGCCGCCCGCCAGGGCGTCGCCGTGGAGCATCGCGATGGTGGGATGCCGCGACCGCTCCACGCGCTGCAGCACGGAGACGACGCCGCCGTCGGGATCGGTAGCGGCGGCGCCGCCCTCACGCTCCATCTCGCGCAGGTCCATGCCCGCGCAGAACGCGCGCCCGGCGCCGCGCACCACCACCACGCGGACGGCGCGACGCTCGTCGAGGTCGTCGAAGGCCGCGCGCAGGCCGGTGAGCATGGCGGCATTCATCGCGTTGCGCCGGTGCGGACGGTTCAGGGTGACGGTGGCGATTCCGTCCGCGACGGTCGTGATGATCTCGTCAAGCATAGGCCTCCCCGCGATTCGGACGCCACGGTAGGGAGCTTCGTCGCGCTTGTCAACACGGCGGTGCTATCATCCGCGCGATGACGACATTCCCCGGCTTCACGCTGCCCGACGAGCTGCGGGTCCTGCGCGAGCAGATCCGCCGCTTCATCCGCGAGGAGATCATCCCGCTCGAGCAGCGCATCGATCCCGACGCCCCCGACATTCCCCGCGAGGACTTCGTGCGCCTGTCGGCCAGGACGAAGGCGGCCGGCATGTGGGCGCTGGGCGCGCCCGCCGAGCACGGCGGGGGCGGGCTCGACACCTTCAGCATGTGCATCGCGCTCGAGGAGATGTCGCAGCACCGCATGGGTCTCTACAACCCCGGGTGCGGCGTCTTCGGGCGTAATCCGCCGCCCGCGATCTGGCGCGGCACGCCTGCGCAGATCCAGAAGTACGCGGTGCCGGCGGTGCGGGAGGGCTACGAGACGTTCTGGGCGATCACGGAGCCGTCGGGCGGCTCGGACCCCGCCGGAGCGATCCAGACGCGTGCCGAACAGCGCAACGGCCAGTGGGTGCTCAACGGCCGCAAGGTCTTCATCTCGCGCGCACACGACGCGCCGTGGGGCGTTGTCTTCGCGCGCACGGACAAGAGCAAGGGGCGCGGCGGCATCTCGTGCTTCATCCTCGAGCACGGCACGCCGGGCTTCACCGCGCGGAACATCCGCACCATCCGCACGTCGGCGGTGGCGAACGACGTGGTGTTCGAGGACTGCATGATTCCGGCGGAGAATCTCATCGGCGAGAAGGGACACGGCCTCGACCTCGCTTTCGACTTGCTCGTCAAGCAGCGCTTTCCCTATTCCGCGTGCAACCTCGGAGTGGCGGTGGCCGCGCACCGCATGGCCATCGAGCACGCCAAGCAGCGCTCGACGTTCGGCGTCCCCCTCAGCCAGCGGCAGGCCATCCAGTGGATGCTGGCCGACGCCGAGGTCGAGATCCGCGCCGCGCGCTGGCTCATCTGGGAGGGCGCTTGGAAGGCCGACCGCGGCGAGGACGCGCGCGTGGAGGCGTCGATCGCGAAGCTCTATTCCAGCGAAGTGCTCGGCCGTGTGGTGGATGCCGCCGTGCAGATCCACGGCGGCTACGGCGTGTCCAAGGAGTTCCCGCTCGAGCGCTGGTATCGCGAGGCCCGCGTGCGGCGCATCGGCGAGGGCCCTTCGGAGGTGCACCGCATGGTCATCGCGCGCTCGCTCTTCCGATGATGCTCAGCGGTGTCCGCGTCGTCGAGGTCGGCCAGAACCTCGCGGGTCCGATGGCGGGCGAGATCCTCGCCCACATGGGGGCCGACGTCATCAAGGTGGAGCGGCCGGAGGGCGACGACGCCCGCCGCTGGGGTCCGCCCTTCTGGAAGGACGTCTCCCCGGGCTTCCTCGCCGTCAACGCTAACAAGCGCTCCATCACCGTCGATCTCAAGAATGCGCAGGCGGTGGCGGAGCTGGCAGAGATCATCGGCGAAGCCGACGTGCTCATCCAGAACCTGCGCCCGGGCACGCTCGACGAGCTGGGTCTCGGGCCCGACACGCTCACCACGCGCTACCCGCGCCTGATCTACTGCTCCGTGTGGGCCTTCGGCAGCACGGGGCCGCTGAAGCTGAAGCCCGGCTACGAGCCGATGGTGCAGGCGTTCTCGGGACTCATGATGATGAACGGCGACGAAGGCGGCCCGCCCACGCGCATGGGTACCTCGATCCTCGACTACGGCACAGGCATGTGGGCGGCGATCGGCGTGCTCGCCGGACTCGTGGGGCGCGCGCAGACGGGACGCGGCTGCGTCGTGGACGCCTCACTCTTCGAGACGGGGCTGGCGTGGCTGAAGGGGCACTACGCAACCTTCAGCGTCTCCGGCACCGTGCCCGAGCGCCACCGCACGGGCAGCTCGCGCCTCATCCCCTTCCAGGGCTTCGAGACGAAGACAGGCCCCATCATCGTGGCCGCCGGCAACGACCGCCTCTTCGCCAAGCTCGCGCAGGTGATGGGCCACCCCGAGTGGGCGACCGATCCGCGTTACGCCACCAACGCCGCGCGCTCGGCTCACAAGGCCGAGCTGCTCGGCGCGCTCGATCGGATCTTCCTGACGGCCACGAAAGGCGAGTGGATCGATCGCCTCGAAGCCGCGGGCGTGCCGTGCTCGGTGATCAATAGCATGCCGGCGGCGGCGGCGACACCACAGGCGCAGGCGCTGGGGATCGTGCAGCGCGTGCCGGGGGACGAGTACACCTTGGTGGGATTGCCGCTGTCGTTCGACGGCGTGCGGCCGGGGATGCGGCTGGCGCCGCCGCGCGCGGGCGAGCATAGCGAGGACGTACGCACCGGCAAGCGCCGCTGGGTCAAGTAGGAACTCGTCACCGTCGAGTCTCGCCCATGCCGAGTGGCCACTCCTCGTTGCTGATTGCCGTCGCGGTGGGGCTGATCGCCGGCATCGCGTACCCCGTCGTGGACGTCGCTCTCGCGTGCCGCGCCCCGAGCTCCGAAGCGTGCGTGTGGGGCAAGGCCTACTTTCCGTTGGCCCTGGGCGTGAGCGTGCTCCTGGTGGGGGGCGTGGTGGCTGCATCACTGTATGCGGTGCTCGCGTGGCGGCGCCGCCGCGATGGCGCCGCGTGACCCGGAATCCGTACTGTCTCTCGCCTTGACTGGCGGACAATCCGGACTAAGCTGGCCGCACGTACGCCCCTTGGGAAGGGGGTGACTCGCTCCGCCGCTCGCGTCCTACCGACCGCTCTCATACCGTAATGGAGGTCAGCATGCCTCACTACCTCAGCGACGAGGAAATGGGCAGGACGGCGCCCGCCGAGCAGGCGGCGTTCCGGTCACCTGTTCCGACACAGATCGTCTCGAACGGTGAGTTCAATCCGCTGCCGCAGACGCGCGAGCAGCAGCGGGTCGAGGCCCGCATCAAGGAGATGTCGAGCGACCTCGGGCGCCGGCATGGCATGAACCGGCGGCAGTTCCTGGCGAGCAGCGCCGGGATGGCGGCCGCGTTCCTCGCCATGAACGAAGTGTTCGGCCACGTCTTCGACGTCTCCCCGGCGGAAGCGGCCCAGCCCGGGGTGGCG
>CAYQQT010000285.1:0-5425 GCA_964419375.1 uncultured bacterium | reverse complement strand
GCAGCGCGAACAGGCGCGCCGGCGTCACGGGCAGCTCGCGCACGACGACGCCGCGGTCGGCGAGCGCGTCCTCCACCGCGTTGGCCACGGCGCTCGCGCCCGCGATGCATCCGCTCTCGCCCACACCCTTGGCGCCCAGCGGATTGATGATGGACGGGTGCTCGTCGAGCATGACGTCGAGCCACGGCAGGTCGTCCGCCTTCGGGATGGCGTAGTCCATGAGGCTGCCGCTGAGGAGCTGCCCCTGCTCGTCGTACACCACTTCCTCCATGAGCGCGGTGCCAATCGCCTGCGCGGCGCCGCCCTGGAGCTGTCCTTCCACGATGGCAGGATTGATGGCGCGTCCGGGATCGTGGAGGAACGAATGCCGCAGCAGGCGCACGCGGCACGTGTCGACGTCGACCTCTACCGCGCAAATCTGGGTCCCGAAGGCCCACGTCACCGTGTCCGGGTAGAACCACGTGCACGCATTCAGGCCCGGCTCGCCCGTCTTCGCGGCCAGAGTCTTCGAGCGCACGGCCGCCTGCGCCACGCGTGAGAGCGGCAGCGCGCGATCGGCCATGCCCGCCACGAAGGCGCGGCTGGACTCGATGCGCACGTCCTCGGGCGCGCACTCGAGGATCTCGGCGGCCACGAGGGCGGCGCGCTCGCGCACCTCGGCGGCGGCGCGCAGCACCGCGGGGCCGGTGTTCACCATCACGCGGCTGCCGCCGGTGCCCATGCCGTACGGCATCAGGCTCGTGTCGCCGCCCATGACGGTGACGTCGTCGAGGGCGGCGCCGAGCGTGCTCGCCGCCACCTGGGCGAGCGTCGTGGCGTGGCCCTGGCCCTGTGCGGCGACACCGATGAGGACGAACACCTTGCCCTGCGCGTCCACGCGCACGGTGGCGCCCTCGAAGGGCCCGAGGCCGGTGCCCTGTGCGTAGCAGGCGATGCCGACGCCGATCGGCCGTGCGGATCCCGCCGTCGCGAGCTGGCGCTTGCGCCATTCGTCGTAGCCGAAGGACTGCAGCACGCGCTCGAACGCCGCCGGGTAATCGCCCGGATCGTAGGTGACGGGCACGCCGTCCTTGTACGTCAGCCCCGGGCGATACGGCATCTCGGAGGCGCGGATGAGGTTGCGCCGGCGGATGTCGGCGGGATCGAGGCCGAGCCGGCGCGCGCCGAGGTCCATGAGGCGTTCCATGACGAAGTTGGCCTCGGGCCGGCCCGCGGCGCGATAGGCGGCGTTGAACATCGTGGTGGTCACCACGCTCTCGCCGCGCCCGCGGTACGCCGGCACGCGGTACGGGCCCGGCATGTGGTTCACCGTGTTGGCGACGAGCCCGTTGCCGGCCATCGGATAGGCGCCGGCATCCGCGACGAAGACGTCGTCGAGGGCGGCGATGGTGCCGTCGGATGAAAAGGCGATCGTGGCCTCGTGCTGCTGCGCGCGGTCGTGGCCCATGCTCTGGAAGTCCTCGCGCCGTCCTTCGATCCACTTCACGGGACGGCGCAGCCGCCGCGCCGCCGCCGATACCAGGATTTCGTCGGCGTAGACCTGCCCCTTGGGCCCGAACGCGCCGCCCACGTCGGGCACGATCACGCGCACCTGCTCGACGGACATTCCCAATACGCGGGCGATGGTGTCGCGCTGGCTGTAGGGGCCCTGGATGGAGGCCCACACGGTGAGCACGCCGGAGGCGGCGTCGTACTGCGCCATGACGCCTCTGGTCTCGATGGGCACCGCCGCCGCCCGCGGATGCCGGAAATGCTCTCGCACGACGGTCAACCCCGGGCGCGCGAGCGCCTGCTCGACGTCGCCCACGGCGCCCCCGACCTGGAACGCCACGTTGTCGGGCCACGCCTCGTGCACGCGCACGCTGGAAGTGCGCGCGGCCTCCGTGCCCACCAGGGGCGTGAGCGGCTCGTACTCGACGGTGACGGCGGCGAGCGCGTCCGCGAGCAGGTAGGGGCTTTCGGCGATGACGACCGCGATGGGCTCGCCCACGTAGCGCGCACGGTCGCCCGCGAGGAGCGGCGTGACGAAGGGCCGATCCTTGTGCGCGCCGGCAGCCGCCGTGAAGAGCGGCTGTCCCGCCTCCGGCAGGTCGGCGGCCGTCCACACCGCGAGCACGCCGGGCATCTGCCGTGCCGCGGCCGCCTCCACGCGGAGGATGCGGGCGTGCGCGTACTGGCTGCGCACGACGCCGAGGTGGACGAGGCCGGGCTGCGTGAGGTCGTCGACGTAGCGGCCCGCGCCCGCGAGGAAGCGGCGGGAGTCCTTGCTCTTGGGGGAGGTGCCGATCATCGGCGCCCGGCTACGCTTTCTTCTGCGGGCGCTCGGCGACGGGCAGGCCGCGCTCCTTCCACGCGTTGAAGCCGCCCTCCATGTCGAGGACGCGCTCGAGGCCCATCTGCTGCGCGACGTCGGCGGCGAGCGCCGAGCGCCAGCCGAGGTTGCAGTAGAAGACGAACTCCTTGCCGGAGGCGAAGACGTCCTTGTGGTACGGGCTGTCGGGATCGATCCAGAACTCCAGCATTCCGCGCGGGCAGTGGAAGGCGCCGGGAATCATCCCCTCGCGCTCGAGCTCCCGCACGTCGCGCAGGTCGACGAAGACGACGTCGTCGCGGCCGTGACGCGCGCGCGCCTCCTCGGGCCCGATGCGCGTGATGCGGGGCATCACCTCGTCCACCATCTGCTTGACTCCCTTACGGAGCTTCATCGCGTCGGCTCTCCTCTCGTGGCGGGCGTAACGTCATACTAGACGCTGTCGCCATCTTCTTCACGGCCTCGTAGATCGCCATCCCGACCGGTCCGGCGAGCAGGAACGATCTCACGCGGCCCGCCGCCGTGCGCGCCTTGCCGCTCATGACGTTCAGCGCCGTGTCCCAGACGGACTTCGTCACTGCCTTGCTGAGCTCGACGATCACGCCGCCCAGCATCCCCGCCGCCTCGCGCGTGGCCGCCTTGCGCACGGCCTTCGGCGCCGGCAGCGGCATGCCCGCGCTGTAGCGCTTGGCGATGCAGCCCACGCGGAAGGTGAGCAGGGAGTTGACCGTGCCCTGGAAGAGGGCGTCGGCGAGGATGATCGCCACCGGCGCCAGCACCACCGTGGCGCCGATGCCCGCCGCCTCGAGCAGCGGCGGGATGAGCGGCTCGACCACCTCGCCGAGATCGAGGTCCTCGATGGACTCCGCCGCGAACACCGTCATGGCGACGTTGGCGTAGAGCTGCAGCATCTCCCTGAGGCTCGCGCGCTGTCCGTACACGTGGGCGATCTTCCACACCAGGCGCGCCTGCACGACCAGCACGAAGAGACCGTCGAGGCGCCCGGACTGCGAGATGGCGGTGCTGAGGAAGACGAGTGAGGCTTCCTTGCGGATCTCGAGATCGGCCCGCCGGTCGAGGACCTCGATGGCCTGCGCGACGGCGGCGCGATCGTGGCCGATCGTCTGCCCGCGCAGGTGCGCGTTGCCTGCCAGCCGGCGGCGCAGCCGCGCGAGGTGGCGTGGAAACTCCGCGTCGGATTCCGAGGCGGGCGGGACGAGTGGCCGCGGCAATTTTATGAACAGCACGGCGGGGACGCCCAGGCAGACGGCGTAGATCGAGAGCAGCGTCCACAGCGTGATCTGCCCGAGCAGCGGGTGCACGTCGCGCGCGAGGGCGACCACGGCCGCCGTCTCCCGGAGCACGAGGACGCCGAAGGCGACGAGCACGAACACCGCGAGCAAACCCACGATGCGCTTCATGCGTCCAAGGTACCCGATGTTCGGCGCTGATATACTTGGCGAACAACGGAGGCTCGCTTTGGCCAAGCACAGGATCGCGGTCATTCCCGGAGACGGCATCGGCAAGGAAGTCATGCCCGAAGGTCTGCGCGTGCTGGACGCGGCGGCGCGCAAATTCAGCGTCGACCTCGCCTTCGACCATTTCGACTGGAGCTGCGACTACTACGTCAAGCACGGCACGATGATGCCGGAGAACTGGAAAGAGGTGGTCGGCCGCCACGACGCCATCTTCTTCGGCGCCGTGGGGTGGCCGGCGGTGGTGCCGGACCACGTCTCGCTGTGGGGGCTGCTCATCAAGTTCCGGCGCGACTTCGACCAGTACGTGAACCTGCGCCCCTGCCGCCTCATGCCGGGCATCCGCAGCCCGCTCGCCGATCGCAAGCCGGGCGACATCGACTTCTTCGTCGTGCGCGAGAACACCGAAGGCGAGTACTCGAGCGTGGGGGGGCGCATGTACGAGGGCACCGAGCGCGAGATCGTCTTCCAGCAGGCGTGCTTTTCGCGCAAGGGCACCGACCGAATATTAAAATTCGCCTTCGAGCTGGCGATGAAGCGGGCGAAGAAGCACGTGACCTCCGCCACCAAGTCGAACGGCATCTCCATCACCATGCCGTACTGGGACGAGCGCGTGGAGGCGATGGCCAAGCAGTATCCGCAGATCCGGTGGGACAAGTACCACATCGACATCCTCACCGCGCACTTCGTGCAGCATCCGGACTGGTTCGACGTGGTGGTGGCCTCCAACCTGTTCGGCGACATCCTGTCGGACCTCGGGCCGGCGTGCACCGGCACCATCGCCATCGCGCCCTCGGGCAACATCAACCCGGAGCGCGCCTTCCCGTCGCTCTTCGAGCCGGTGCACGGCTCGGCGCCGGACATCTACGGCAAGGCCATCGCCAATCCCATCGGCCAGATCTGGGCGGCGGGGATGATGCTCGATCACCTCGGCTACCCCCAGGCCGGCGCCGCCGTCGTCAGAGCCATCGAGACCGTCCTGGATCCCAAGAGCGGCGCCCCCCGCACCCCCGACATCGGCGGCAAGGCAAAGACCGCGGATCTCGGCAAAGCGATCGCGGCCGCGCTCTAGCGCGGATTATTCACGAGCGGAGATTGGCTTCGGGGTGCGAGGACCACGTGGATGGTGGCCGAGTCGGTCCGAGGGTGGCTGGGCTCCATCGACACGCCTTGTGCGGTTCTGGTGAGTGGGAAACGGGTCCCTGCACCCCGAAGCCAATCTCCGCTCGTGAATAATCCCGGCTAACGCGTTACGTCGAGTGGAGCGCGATGCGGTTGCCTTCGGTGTCGATCACAATGGCGCGCGAGCCGGCGGATCCGATCGAGTGCCTCGGCTGCACCACGGTGCCGCCGTTCATTTGCGCCGCCGCCACTGCCTCGTCGAGCCGTCCCTGCGCACTGAGATAGAGCAGCGGACCGCCGTCCGCCGGGTTGGCGCCCGCCGTCTGTACCAGACAGCCGGTGATCGCGCCCTCCGGGTGCGGCAGCAGGGCGATTGTCGGCGTCCCGAAGCCGGCCTGCACCATCTCCAGCGGCGCTCCGAGGATGACGGAGTAGAAGCGCACCGCGCGCTCGAGGTCCAGCACGGGGATGTCGAACCACACCACCTGGTGCGCCGGCCGCGGCGTCACCGTCTGCT
>CAYQQT010000284.1:0-5460 GCA_964419375.1 uncultured bacterium | reverse complement strand
AGGCCCCCCATCCAATCAATCGAGCGCCACGGCTTTGCCGGGGCGCGACGAGCGTTGGGGGGTGTGGGGGGCCATGTCGGGGCCCCCCACGTGGTCGATTGAGCGAGACGGTGCTCATGCGCAACTTCGGGCGCGCGGACTCGCACACCCTCGCCGCCTATCGCGCCACGGGCGGCTACACCGCGCTCGAGAAGGCGCGGCAGATGGATCCCGCCGCCATCGTGGACGAGGTGAAGGCCTCCAACCTGCGCGGCCTCGGCGGCGCCGGCTTCCCCACGGGCACGAAGTGGTCGTTCATTCCGAAGAACCACACGGGTCCCGTCTACCTCGTCGTGAACGCCGACGAGGGCGAGCCGGGCACCTTCAAGGACCGGTATCTGCTCGAGCGCGATCCGCACGCCCTCATCGAGGGCATGATCATCGCGGCCCGGGCCATCAAGAGCGCGCTCGGGTTCGTCTACATCCGCGGCGAGTACGTGCAGCCCTGGCGCGTGTTCAGCGGCGCCGTGCGCGAGGCGTACGAGGCGGGGCTGCTCGGCGCCGGCTTCGACATCGTCGTGCACCGCGGCGCCGGCGCCTACATCTGCGGCGAGGAGACGGGCTTGATCTCCTCCCTCGAGGGCAAGAAGGGCTGGCCGAAAGTGAAGCCGCCCTTCCCCGCCATCAAGGGCGCCTTTGCCGCGCCCACCATCGTGAACAACGTCGAGACCCTCTGCTGCGTGCCGCCCATCATCGACCGGGGCGCGGCGTGGTTCGCGGGCCTCGGGAGCAAGACGCAGGGCGGGACCCGCATGTACTCCGTGTCGGGGCGCGTGAACAAGCCGGGCGTGTACGAGACGTCGGTGAGCGTGACGCTGCGCCAGCTCATCTACGACCACGCGGGCGGTGTGTCGGGCAACGGCAGGCTGAAGGCGGTCGTTCCGGGCGGCGGCTCCGCGGCCATCCTCACCGCCGACGAGATCGACGTCACCATGGACGTGGACGGGCTGAAGAATGCCGGCACGATGATCGGCTCCGCGGGCGTCATCGTGATGGACGAGACGGTCTCCATTCCGGAGGCGCTCATGGTGCTCGCGCGCTTCTACGCCCACGAGAGCTGCGGGCAGTGCACGCCGTGCCGCGAATCGACGGGCTGGATCTACAAGATGACCCGCCGCATCCTGGACGGCAAGGCGCGCAAGGACGATCTCGACACCATCCTCGACGTCGCGCGGCGAGGCGCGGGCACCACCATCTGCGCCTTCTACGACGGCGCCGTCGGCCCCTACATCTCCTATATCGAGAAGTTCCGGGGCGAGTTCGAAGCCCTGGTCCAGACATAGGCCATGCCCAAGCTGACCATCGACGGCAAGGAGATCGAGGTGGAGGCGGGCACGAACCTCATCGAGGCGGCGCGCCGGCTCGGGATCGAGGTGCCCCACTACTGCTATCACCCGGCCCTCTCCATCGCGGGCCTGTGCCGGCTGTGCATGGTGGACATCGAGAAGACGCCGCGGCCCACCATCGCCTGCAACACCCAGGCGGCGGAGGGGATGGTGGTGGACACGCAGAGCGAGCGGGTGAAGGAGACCCGGCGCTCCATCATGGAGTTCCACCTCATCAACCATCCGCTCGATTGCCCGGTGTGCGATCAGGCGGGGGAGTGCTGGCTGCAGATCTACTACATGAAGTACGCCCTCTACGATCCGCGCATGGTCGACGAGAAGGTGCACAAGCCGAAGGCGGTGCCGCTCGGCCCCACCGTCATGCTCGACGCCGAGCGGTGCATCCTGTGCTCGCGGTGCGTGCGGTACTGCGACGAGATCACCGGCACCGGCGAGCTGGGCATCTTCGAGCGCGGCGACCACTCGGTGATCGGCCTCTTCCCGGGCCAGGACCTGGACAACAAGTACTCCGGCAACGTGGTCGACATCTGCCCCGTGGGCGCCCTCACCGACCGCGATTTCCGGTTCCAGGTGCGCGTGTGGTACCTCGACACCACGAAGTCGATCTGCACCGGCTGCGCGCGCGGCTGTAACATCGACGTCCACATCAACCGCACGCGGCCCCACCACGCGGGAGGCCGGCGCGTGGCGCGCCTCAAGCCGCGGCTCAACGACGCGGTCAATGCGTGGTGGATGTGCGACGAGGGCCGTTACGGCTTCAAGTTCGTGGACGACGAAAGCCGCATCACGGCGCCGCTGCGCCGCGACGGCGAGACCGCGGTGCCGGTCACGCGGGACGAAGCGGTGGCCGGCGTGGCGGCCGCCCTCGGCCGCTACGCGCCGGGCGAGATCGGCATTCTTGCCTCGTCGCGCATGGCGAACGAGGACCTCATGGCGCTCAAGCGGCTCTGCGAACGCCAGGGTATGCGGAACGTCGCCTTCCGCGTGCCGCCGCGCGCGGCGGGGTTCGAGGACGACTTCCTCATTCGCGCGGACAAGAGCCCCAACACGCGCGGGGCGGAGCTGATCGGCCTCGACGGCGATGCGGCGGGCGTGCTGGCGGCTGCGCGTGGCGGGAGCGTGAAGTGCCTGTGGATCTTCTCCCACGACCTTCTCGATAGCGCCTGGCCGCCCTCCGAGACGCTCGCGGCGCTCGAGCGCGTGGAGACGCTGATCTTCTCCGGCAGCAACGCCAACGCGACGAGCGCGCAGGCGGACTGGGTCCTGCCCTCCGCGACGTGGGTGGAGCGGGACGGCACCTTCACGAACTTCCTCGGCCGCGTGCAGCGCTTCCGCGCCGCGGTGGAGCCGGTGGGCGAGGGCCTCGCCGACTGGGACTGGATCGGCCGCATCCTCGGCGGCCTCGGCGGCGAGATGCGCGCCGCGCGCGCCGAGCACTGGTTCCAGGACCTCGCGCGCTCGGTGCCGGCCTTCGCGGGCCTCACGTACCAGGCGATCGGCGACAGCGGCCGGATGGTTGCCGGCGCCGAGCCCACGGTGGCGCCCACACCGCCCGGGCGCCGGGCCCGGGTCACAGCGTGACCGCGCTCGCGGACCTCGGCATCGCCTTCGGGCGCGTGGCGTTCGTCATGATGTTCGTGCTCAACCTCGGCGGCCTCCTCACGTGGGTGGAGCGCAAGCAATCCGCCATCATGCAGGACCGCATCGGCGCCAACCGCGCCTCCATCTACGGCTTCCGGATCATGGGGCTCTTTCATCCCCTCGCGGACGCCATCAAGATGCTGACGAAGGAGGATTTCCTGCCCGCCCGCGCGGACCGGTTCCTCTTCAAGCTCGCCCCCTTCGTCTCCGTCTTCTTCGCGCTCGTCGCCTTCGCCTCCATCCCCTTCGGCGACGTGCTGCGGGTAGCCGGCCGCGAGGTCCCGTTGCAGGCGGTGACGCTCAATGTGGGCGTCCTCTACGTGTTCGCGATGCTCTCCCTCGGGGTGTACGGCCTCATGATGGCGGGCTGGTCGTCGGCCAACAACTACGCGCTCCTCGGCGGGGCGCGCGGCGCCGCCCTCATGATCACGGCGGAGATCGCCATCGGCGCCTCCATCATGGGCGTCATCATGTGGTACGGCTCGCTCAACATGATGGACATCGCGCGCGCTCAGGGCGCGCTGCTCTTCGGCTGGATCCCGAAGTGGGGCATCGTCGTGCAGCCCCTCGGCTTCATCCTCTTCCTCACGGCGGGGATCGCCGCCACCAAGCGCATTCCCTTCGACATGCCGGAAGGCGAGTCGGAGATCATCGGCTATTTCGTGGAGTACAGCGGCATGAAGTTCGGCATGTTCTTGATGGCGGACTTACTCGAGACGGTCGTCATCGCGGGTATGACCACCGCCCTCTTCCTCGGTGGCTGGCAGGTGCCCTACCTGTATGCGGACGGCTTCCAGTTCCCGTGGGGGGGCACCGTGCACCTGCCCCACCTCGTGGTGGCGCTCGCGCAGGTGGGTGCCTTCGTCTTCAAGGTGTCGGCGATGATCTTCTTCATGATGCTCGTCCGCTGGACGCTGCCGCGCTTCCGGTACGATCAGGCCATGCGGCTGGGCTGGCTCGGTCTCTTCCCGCTCTCCATCCTCAACATCGTCGTCACGGGAGCCGTCATCCTCCTCGCGGAGAGCCGATAGCATGCGGTTCGGACAACGCTTCTACCTGCGCGAAGTCCTCTCGGGCCTCGGCCTCACCGCCGCCCACTTCTTCCGGAACATGGGCAAGCACGTGGCGCACGCGCTCGGCAGCAAGGACGCGCGCGGCGCCGTCACCATCCAGTATCCGGAAGAGCGGCGGCCGTACTCGCCGCGGCTGCGCTCGCTGCACCGCCTCGTGCGGCGCGAGGACGGCTCGCCGCGGTGCGTGGCCTGCATGATGTGCGAGACGGTGTGCCCCGCGCGCTGCATCTACATCGTGGCTGACGAGCATCCGAACCCCGAGATCGAGAAGATGCCCGCGCGCTTCGACATCGATCTGGGCAAGTGCGTGTTCTGCGGCTTCTGCGTGGAGGCGTGCCCGGAGGACGCCATCCGCATGGACACCGGCATTCTGGAATTCTCGTCCTACAGTCGCCGCGGGATGATCTACACGAAGGAGGCCCTGCTCGCCCTCGAGCCCGCGGGGCCCGACGGCAAGCCGTCGTCGCCCATCCCGATTCCCGCGGACCGCACGCCGTGATGGGGCTCGTCGCCTTCGCCATCCTCGCCGTGCTCGCCTCCGGCTCCGCGCTGGGGCTCGTCCTCAAGAAGAACCCGATCCACGGCGCCCTCTTCCTCGTCGTGAACCTGGCCTCCGTGGCCGCGTTGTACCTGACGCTCGGCGCGGAGTTCCTCGCCGCCGCGCAGGTCATCGTCTACGCGGGCGCCATCATGGTGCTCTTCGTGTTCGCCATCATGGTGCTCATCCCGGGCAAGGAGGAGACGGGAGCGGATCCGCGGCGCCACTTCCGGTTGGCCGCGCTCCCGGTGGGCGGTGTCCTCCTCGTGATCCTCGTGATCGTGGTGGGGCGCGCGGTGGTGGCCACCGGACCCGGTGGCGCGCCCGGCAACGTGGAGGCGGTGGGCCGGCTGCTCTTCACCGACTACCTGTTCCCGTTCGAGCTGACCTCCGTGCTCCTGCTCGCCGCCATGGTGGGCGTGCTGCTGCTCACACGCCGGCGGGCCTGAGGCGGCGATGGCGCCCGAGTCCTATTACCTTGCGCTGGCGGCGGTTCTTTTCTCGATCGGCGCGGTGGGGGTGGTGGTCCGGCGCAACCCGCTCGTGATCTTCATGTCGATCGAGCTCATGCTCAACGCCGCAAACCTCTCCTTCGTGGCCTTCGGCCACCGCTTCGGCAGCGCCGACGGCCAGGTCCTCGTCTTCTTCGTCATGGCGGTGGCCGCCGCCGAAGTTGCCGTCGGCCTCGCCATCATCGTCGCCATCTTTCGGCTACGCCACAGACTCTCCATGGATGATTTGAGTATTATGCGATGGTAGTGCGAGCCGAGCCCCGTCGAGGGGCGAGGCGAGCGAAATCCAAAAGAAGGTACAGCTCGCCGAC
>CAYQQT010000283.1:0-5467 GCA_964419375.1 uncultured bacterium | reverse complement strand
ATGGTGCCCCCGGGGTGACTCGAACACCCGGCACGCAGTTTAGGAAACTGCTGCTCTATCCACCTGAGCTACGGGGGCGTCCACACGTGCGACGGCTGGGACGAGTGTACCGTGCGCGGAGGCGCGGCTAGAGGTTCTTGAAGCGCTCCGTGGCCTCGCGCGCCCGGTCGGCGATCTGGCGGCCACCCTCGGCGGCATGCTGGCGCTTGCGGTCGGCGGCGGCGAGGCGGTCCGCGTACTTGCGGTTGGCCTCCGCGATCCACTTGTCGATGTGCTCGATCCAGTGGGCGACCTGGTCCTCGTTGCTCTTGAACACGATGGCCGCCCAGTCGAAGACCACGCGTCGCGGCACCGCGATGGTGCTGTGCTCGCCCGCGTGCATGAATGCAGTCTGCCACTCACTGTCCGGAGCGTTGCTCAACGGGATGGTCCACTCCGTCAGGTTCTTCGTCGTCGGCGGGCCCACCCGCTTGATCTCCATGTTTTCCTCTCAGGCTGGCCAGCCAGCCGTCACGGCCATTGTATCGCGTTGGCGCGTGGACGCTGGCCGTCGATCCAGGCCCTCATTGCATCCCTTGCGCGGGTGCCCTAGCATCGGCGGGTGGAAACGCTCCTCCCGCTGCTCTCTTCCGGCTGGTTCCAGGCCCTCGGTGCGGGCGTCCTCGGCGCAACCATGATGCTCTTGACCCGTCACTTCCAGCGCTGCCCGCACTGCCGCCGGGTGGTGCCGCGCGCGCGGCGCGGATGGCTGCGCTGCCGCACGTGCGGGCGCCAGTACCATCGCAGCGTGCACCTCAAGCGGTAGCGAAGCCTACAGGCCGTCCGCGTCGTGGACGCCGCGTGCCGCCAGCAGCGCCCGCAGCTTCCGCAATCCCGCCCCTTCGATCTGCCGCACGCGCTCACGGCTGAGGCCGAGGCGCCCGCCGATCGCCTCCAGCGTCTGCGGGGCCTCGCCTTCGAGGCCGAAACGGTGGCGCAGCACGGTGCGCTCGTTGGCGGCGAGGTCGTCGAGCACGGACGCGAGATCGGCGCGGCGGCGCAGGAGCGCGGAAAGGGTCTCCGTGGGATCGGCGGCGCGGTCGGCGATGACGTCGCCCAGCGTGGTGGCGCCGTCCGCTACCGGCGCGTCGAGCGACACCGGCGGTTGGCGAATCTCCTCCAGCTCCTCGATCTCCTCCACGGTCGTCTTCAGCGCCCGCGCCAGCTCCTCGGGCGTCGGCGTCCGGCCCAGCGCCTGGGTGAGGCGCTGCTGCTCGCGCACGTAGCGGCCGAGCAGCGCCTCCACGTGGACGGGCAGCCGGATGGTGCGCGCCTGGTTGGCGAGCGCGCGAGCGACGGCCTGGCGGATCCACCACGTCGCGTACGTCGAGAAGCGCGTGCCGCGGTCGGGATCGAACTTCTCCACCGCGTGCAGGAGGCCGAGATTGCCCTCCTCGATCAGATCGAGCAGCGCCAGGCCGCGGTTGCGGTAGCGGCGCGCGATCTGCACCACCAGCCGGAGATTCGACTCCACCATCCGCGCTTTCGCCGCCTCATCACCCTGCCGCACCCGGCGCGCCAGCTCGCCTTCCTCCTCGCGGGTGAGCAGCGGAATGCGGGAGATGTCGCGCAGGTAGACGGCGAGGTTGGCGCGGCTGGTGTCACGCGTCTCCGGCCGCGCGTCGGCGTCCACGACGTCGAGGAGCGGCTCCAGCGGCTCGTCGGGGATCTCCTCGGCCTCGCTACTCATCCTCTTCCTCGGAGTCCGTCTCCTCGACGCCGGCGACGCGCGGCGGCAGGGGCAGCATGTAGAGCGGATTGTAGACGCGCCCGTCGCGGCGCACCTCGAAGTGCAGGTGCCAGCTGGTGGCGCGGCCGGTGCGGCCGATGGTCGCGATCTTCTGCCCCGCGGGCACCACGTCGCCGACCTCGACGAGGTTCGTGTCGTTGTGCGCGTAGACGGTCATGAAGCCGTCGTCGTGCTCGATCTTCACCACGCGACCGTAGCGCGGCTCCACCCCGCTCGCCACCACCACGCCCTCCGCCGCCGCCAGCACGGAGGCGCCGGGCTCGGCCTTGATGTCCATGCCGCGGTGCCAGCCGCTGCGCCGCCGGCCGAAGGGCGACGTGATGGGCCCGTCCGTCGGCCACAGGAACACGGGCGAGCCGTCGACGAAATCGGGGACGGCGAGGACGAGGTTCACCGGCCCTCGCGGCTCACGCAGGTTGCGCGCGGTGCGCGGCGACACCGGGCCCTTGCGGGTCTTTCCGGTGGACGGGCCGGCGTCGGCCTCGGGCACCTGAAGACGCTGGCCGATCTTGAGCTTCGCCTTCTCGCCCGCGAGCCCGTTCGCGGTCACGAGCGCCCGCACGGTGACGCCGTAGCGGCGGGCGATGGCGTCCAGCGTGTCCCCCTTGGCCACCACGTGCACCGTCGTGTCCGCCGGCGCCGTGCTGGCCAGCAGCAGGAGGCCGAGCACCGCCGCCAGCGCGCGCCTCACTGAGCGGAGCCCGCGTCACGGATGTCGAAGCCGGCGAGGCCGTCCGCGGCGGGCAGCCAGCGCACGCTTACGTTCTCCACGCGCGCCAGCGGCGGCCCCTTCTCCAGCGCGCGCGCGAGCTCCTCGATGACGGGGCGCGGGCCTTCCACACGCACGAGCACGCGGCCGTCGCTGGCGTTCATCACGTAGCCGGCGAGGCCGAGGAGGGCGGCGCGACGCTGCGTGTAATCACGGTAGCCGACGCCCTGCACGCGTCCCTGAACGGCGATCTCGGCGGCGGCGATGGAGGTGGTCACGTGATGGGAGCATGGTCCCCGCGGGCCGAGAGTCCGGCCCGCGGGAATCGAGCGTTTGGTCGGGGCGAGAGGATTTGAACCTCCGACTTCACGGTCCCGAACCGTGCGCGCTACCAGGCTGCGCTACGCCCCGATCCGACGGGGCTATTGTACAGCAGGAGACTCAGGGCTCCCATGCGTACTTGCCCACCAGCCGCACGAACTTGCAGTCACCGTGCGGCCGCGTCCGCATCTGGCCGCCCTCGTTGTCGACGACGGTGAGCGTCTGGCTTTCGACGTCGCCGATGGGCAGCACCATGCGCCCGCCCTCCGCGAGCTGCTGGAAGAGCGGCGGGGGCACCGCGGGTCCTCCCGCCGTCACCACGATGCGGTCGAAGGGCGCTTCGTCCGGCCATCCCAGCGTGCCGTTGCCGACGCGGATCCAGACGTTGTCGAGACCGAGCGACTCCAGGGTGGCGCGCGCGCGCTCCGCCAGGCGCGGTAGCCGCTCGATGGAGCAGACGCGACGGGCGAGCACGCCGAGCACGGCCGCCTGGTAGCCGGAACCGGTGCCCACCTCCAGCACCTTCTCGCGGCCGCTCAACTCCAGGAGCGAGGACATGAGCGCCACGATGTACGGCTGCGAGATCGTCTGCTCTTCACCGATGGGCAGCGGGTGGTCGCCGTAGGCCCGGTCGCGCAGCGCCTCCTGCACGAAGAGCTGGCGCGGCAGACGGCGCATGGCGGCGAGCACGCGTTCGTCCGTGATGCCGCGGCGCACGAGCTGCTCTTCGACCATTCGCTCCCGCTCGCGCGCTGACTTGGGATCGCCGTCACGCTCAATCATCGCTTGCGCTTCTTCCTGGGCGCCGCCGCGGGCTTGGGCGCCGCCGCCGGCTTGGGTGCGCGCAGAGTCGCGTTCAACGAGTGGGGCCACGCGGCCATCTGCGCGAGCGCGCGGTGGTTGGTGAGGTCCATGTACAGCGGCGTCACCGCCGCGAACCCGTCGCGCACGGCGCCCATGTCCGTGCCCTCGAGGGCCTCCCACTGCGGCGGGCCGGCGCCGATCCAGTAGTGCGGGCGGCCGCGCGGATCGCGCTGCTCCACCACCTTCTCGCTGTAGACGCGATGGCCCAGGCGCGTGACGGCGATGCCGCGGCACGCCTTGGCGGGCACGTTGACGTTGAGCAGCGTCTTGGGCGGCAGCCCTTCCACGAGCACGCGCATGGCCACGAGGCGCGCGATGCGCCCCGCCTCTTCGAGGTCGCCGCCGTCCATCAGGGACACGGCGATGGATGGCACCGACAGCAGCGTGCCCTCCATCGCCGCCGACACCGTCCCCGAGTAGGTCACGTCGTCGCCCAGGTTGGAGCCGTGATTGACGCCGGAGGCAATGAGAACGGGCCGCTCGGGCAGAAAGCCGAGCACGCCGAGGTTGACGCAGTCCGACGGCGTGCCGTTGACCGAGAAGCGCCGCTCCTCGAGCTGCTGCACCCGAAGCGGTCGGTGCAGCGTGAGGGCGTGGCCGCACGCGCTCTGCTCGCGCTCGGGCGCCAGCACGTACACGTCGCCGAGCGGCTCCAGCGCGCGCGCGAGCGCGGCGAGGCCGGGGGCGTGCACACCGTCGTCATTGGTCACGAGGAGGAGGGCCATCGGCTCGTCGAAATGCTATCAGACCGTGGAGGACGGCGCACGAGACGAGCACCCGAGGACGGTGCCCGCTCGCGACGGCGAAATTTGGTCGGGGCGAGAGGATTTGAACCTCCGACCACCGGACCCCCAGTCCGGTGCGCTACCAGGCTGCGCTACGCCCCGACGTGCGAAACGCGATTGTCGCAGATATGCGCGACGCCTTCAAGAACTCAGCCGCGCGCGCAGGGCGAGGAGGCGCTCACGCACGCGCACGAGTGCCTGGGCGTAGGTGGCTTCGCGCATCCCCAGCTCGAGCTGCTGCGGGGTCTTGCGGGATTCCGCGGTGAGGCGCTTCTTGGCGCCCTCGAGCGTCAGCCGCTCGTCGTAGAGGAGGGCCTTGATGCGCTGCACGAGCTCGAGATCGCGCCGGCGGTAGAGGCGCTGGCCGGCGGGGTTCTTCTTCGGGCGCAGCAGCTTGAACTCCGACTCCCAGTACCGCAGCACGTACGCGGGCACGCCGGCGATCTCCTCCACCTCGCCGATGCGGTAGTACAGCTTCTCCGCGAGCTCCGTGCTCACGCTGGCGCTATCCCTGATGTTGTCCCTGATGTTATCCCTGATGTTATCCGTTGATGCGTTGCTTCAGACCCTTGCTGGGCTTGAACGTGAGGACTTTGCGCGCCGTGATCTCGATGCTGTCACCCGTCTGCGGATTGCGGCCCCGGCGCGACGCCTTGCGCCGGATGCGGAAGTGGCCGAAGCCGACGATCTTGACGTCTTCACCCTTCTCGAAGCACCGGAAGATGATGTCGAACACGGACTCCACCACCGACGACGATTGTCGCTTCGACAACCCGTGGGCCGCGACGGCGTTGACGAGATCGTTCTTGGTCACGGTGAAGACTCACCTCCCCTTGTCACCGCTCACCCCGCGCGATGAACGGCTTGTACCCGTTCGCTTCCAGCTCGCGCAGCGCCGCCATCGCGGCCGCGCGATCGGCGAAGGCACCGACGCGCACCCGGTACAGGCCATCGCCCTCGGGCGCCTTGGCAGCGGCGCTCGTCGGCGGTTGTGGTCGC
>CAYQQT010000282.1:0-5500 GCA_964419375.1 uncultured bacterium | reverse complement strand
AGCGTACGCATCGCGCAGGCGCCGGCCACGCCCCCGCCGCCCGCTCCTCCGGCGCCGGCGGTGACGGCCTCGCAGGTTCCGGAGAGCCAGCGGCTCATCTCGCTCGACTTCAAGGACGCGGACGTGGTGAACCTGCTCCGCATTCTCGCCGCGGAGAGCTCCAAGAACATCGTGATCGGCGACGACGTCAAGGGCAAGATGTCCATCACGCTGCGCAACGTGCCCTGGCAGCTCGCGCTCGACACCATCATGGAAGCGCGCGGGCTCGTGAAGACCGAGCGCGAGAACGTGATCCGCATCGTGTCCCAGGAGCAGCTCGCCAAGGAGCGCGACGCCGCCACGCGGCTGGAGGACGCCAAGCGCAAGGCGTCGTCGGAGACGCGCCTCAAGGAGGCGGAGACGGCGCTGAAGGAGCAGGAGGCGATCGACAAGAAGCGCGCCGCCGAGCTCGCCAACGAGGACCTCATCCGCCGCGGGCCGCTCACGGAAGAGACGATCCGCCTGTCCTACGGCGATCCCGAGGACATCGCAAAGACGCTGCAGGGCATCCTCGGCATCCCGCCCGACGGCGTCCCGGCGCAGACGGCGATCACGCCCGCCGGTACTGTGCCCGGGCAGGGCCCCATCCCGGCGCCGCCCTTCTCGCAGCTCTTCGGCCCCGGGCAGCCTCCGCCTCCCCCGGTGCCCTCCCCCTCGGCCGACGTGCTCGCCAAGGGCATCACGATTCGCGCGCACAAGCCGACGAACTCGATCTTCATCCGCCACTACCAGGCGGACCTGGCGCGCATCAAGAAGCTGATCGAGGAGAAGCTCGACATCCCGCTGCCGCAGGTCAAGATCGAGGCGCGGATGGAGATTCTCGCGCGTGACGACCTTTTCGCCTTCGGCATCCAGTTCGGGGGCGGCGGCGTAGGCGGCGCGGCCACGGGCAGCCAGGCCACGCTCGTGGGCCGCGGCTTCACGTCGAACCAGGTCAACAACGCTGGCATCGCGCCCGTGGGCCTAAGCGGGCTTCCGAACCCCAATCTGACGCTCACGAACGCCCTTCCCGTCAGCGCGACGACGGGCTTGCCCGCCGGCGGCAACCTGATCAACCTGCCCATCGGCGCGCTGCTCGCCGGCGCCGCCGCCGCGGGCACGGGTGGCCTCGCCTTCGGCATCATCGGCAGCCGCTTGAACCTCAACCTCGCCCTTGAGGCGCTGCGGTCGGAAGGCAAGACGCGCACGCTGGCGAGGCCGGAAGTGGTCACGGTGGAGAACAACAAGGCGGAGATCTCGCTCGGTGAGGAGATCCCGTACGCCACCATCAGCTCGGCGGGCACGCAGATCCAGTTCAAGGAGGCGCTCCTCAAGCTGGAGGTGACGCCGACCGTCGTGCGCGAGATCGACCACAACCGGATCAAGATGAAGGTGCTCGTCGAGAACAACTCGCGGGGCACCACGACCATCGACCTCGGCAGCGCCGGCGCCCCGCCCGTCATCGTGCGGCGCAAGGCGGTGACCGAGGTCCTCATCCGCGAGGGGGAGCGCCTCGTGATCGGCGGCGTGACCAACAACGAGGCCACGGAGCAGACCCGAAAGGTGCCGCTCTTCGGCGACGTGCCGCTCCTCGGCTGGCTCTTCAAGCAGACGGGCGAGCAGAATCGTGCCACGGAGCTGGTGATATTCATCACCCCGACCATCATCCGCCGCGACAGCGCGAGCGCGAGACTCCCGGCCACCACCACCACCCCGAGGTAAATGAGTCTCGGGTTTCGCTTCCTCACCGCGGGCGAGTCCCATGGTGAGGCGCTGGTGGCCGTCCTCGATGGCGTTCCTGCCGGCCTCCCCCTCGGGGAGGCCGACATCAACGAAGACCTCGCCCGCCGCCAGCGCGGCTATGGCCGCGGCGGCCGAATGAAGATCGAGAAAGATCAGGTCCGCATCCTGTCGGGCGTGCGGTGGGGCGCCACCCTCGGCAGCCCCATCACCCTGCAGATCAACAACCGCGACTGGGAGAACTGGAAGGTCGCGATGGGGGTCACGCCCCCACCCGAGGGCGCGGCGAAGAAGGAAGTCACGCGGCCGCGACCGGGCCATGCCGATCTCGCGGGCGCCATGAAGTACGGTCACCACGACATCCGGAACGTGTTGGAGCGCTCGAGCGCTCGGGAAACGACGGCCCGCGTGGCGGTGGCAGGAGTCGCGCGGCGGCTGCTGGCGGAGTTCGGCATCACCATCATCAGCCGCGTCACGGAAATCGGCGGCGTGCGCGCGGCCGAGATCGCCATGCCCTGGGACGAGGTGAAGTCCCGCGCGGAGGCCTCCGAGGTGCGCTGCGTCGATCCCGCCGCGGAGGCGGCCATCATCGCCGCCATCGACGACGCCAAGGCCAAGGGCGACACGCTCGGCGGCGTCTTCGAGGTCGTCGCCCTCGGCTGCCCGGTCGGCCTCGGCTCCTACGTGCAGTGGGACCGCCGGCTCGACGGCCGCCTCGCACAGGCCTTCTGCTCCATCCAGGCCATCAAGGGCGTCGAGCTCGGCATGGGGTTCGAGACGGCGCGCCGGCCCGGATCCGGCGTGCACGACGAGATCGTCTTCGACGCCGTGGGCGGCTTCAACCGCTCCAGCAACAACGCGGGCGGCCTCGAGGGCGGCGTCACCAACGGGCAGCCGGTGGTGGTGCGCGCCGCCATGAAGCCGCTGTCCACGCTGCGCACGCCGTTGAAGTCCGTCGACCTC
Organism: uncultured bacterium; assembly: GCA_964419375.1. Lineage (GTDB taxonomy): Bacteria > Methylomirabilota > Methylomirabilia > Rokubacteriales > CSP1-6 > JBBDXO01. Next base: position 2,779 of record CAYQQT010000282.1, on the reverse strand, counting down.
GCCACGAAGGAGGTCGTGGAGGCGGTGGTGGAGCGCAGCGACGTGTGTGCGGTGCCGGCGGCGGGCATCGTGGGGGAGGCGATGATGGCCATCGTGCTCGCCGACGCCTTCCTGGAGAAGTTCGGCGGGGACGGCCTCGAAGAGATCCGCCGCAACTACACCACCTACCAGGAAAGCCTGAGCCGCTGGTAGGCCGGGCGCGGGCCCGGTCTACACTGTCCTCATCGCCATGATCGTTCCCGTCAATCTCGGCCGCCGCTCCTACACCATCGTCGTGGAGTCCGGCGCGCTCGCCACCGTCGGCCCCCGGCTGCGGGCGCTCGGCGTGGGCAGCCGCGCCGCGCTCGTCACGGACGCCTCGGTACACGCGCTCCACGCGGCGCCCGTGCTGGACAGCCTGCGCGGCGCCGGCTTCCAGGTGACGGTGATCGAGGTCCCCGCGGGGGAGGCGGCCAAGACGCTGGCGGTGGCCGAGTCGTGCTGGGACCGCTTCCTCACCGCCGGGCTCGACCGCACCTCCACCGTGCTCGCGCTCGGCGGCGGCACCGTCGGCGACCTCGCCGGTTTCGTTGCCGCGACCTACATGCGGGGCACCCACTTCGTGACGCTGCCGACGACCGTGCTCGCGCAGGTCGACGCCTCCAGCGGGGGCAAGACCGCGATCAATCACCCACTGGCCAAGAACCTCATCGGCAGCTTTCACCAGCCGCGGCTCGTGATCGTCGACCCCAAGGTCGTGCAGACGATGCCGGAGCGGGACTTCCGCTCCGGGCTCGCGGAGATGGTCAAGCACGGCGTGGTGCTCGACGCCGAGTACTTCGCCGAGCTCGAGCGCGACGCGCCGCTGCTGCTCGCGCGCGACCTGCCCGCGCTGGAGCGGGCCATCGGCGGCTCCTGCCGCATCAAGGCCTCGGTGGTCGAGCGGGACGAGCAGGAGGCCGAGCTCCGGCACGTGCTCAACTACGGCCACACCATCGGCCACGCGATCGAGGCGGTGACACGGTACGAGAGCCTCACCCACGGCGAGGCGGTGGCGGTGGGCATGGCGGCGGAGGCCGCGCTGGCGCTCCGTCTCGGCATCGCCGGCGACGACACGCCGCGCCGCCAGAACCGCCTCCTCGCCGCCCTCGGGCTGCCGGTGCGCCTGACATCCCTCGACCCCGACGCCATCGTGGCCGCCATCGGTCATGACAAGAAAGGGCGTGACGGCCGCGTGCCCTTCATCCTGGCCCCGCGCATCGGCGAGTTCAAAATCGTCTACGACATCGCCGCCGGCGACGTCCGGGCCGTGCTCGTGGAGCTCGGCGGCTGACGCGTTGACAATGAGAAGCCCCGATCCGTATAACAGGCCCACGATGCCGGTGGACGACGCCGCGCTCGCCGGCGCCATCCGCCGGCACGAAGAACGGCTGGCGAAAGAGCCGACCTCACTCGCCTTCGCGCAGCTCGCCGACCTCTACCGCAAGGCCGGGCGCACGGGCGAAGCCGTCGCGCTCTGCCGCGAGGGCCTCGTGCGCTATCCGCAGTACACGACGGCCCGCCTCATTCTGGCCAAGACGCTCATCGCGGAGGGCCAGATGGACGGCGCCCTCGCGGAGATCGACGCCATTCTCCAGGTGAGCTCGAAGGACGTACAATGTCATCGGCTCGCCGCGGAGCTGCAGCGGCGGCGCGGACGGATCGACGCCGCCGTCGGCCACCTGGAGACGGCGGTCGCCCTCGACTCCGGCGATCGCGAGTCGCGGGCGCTCCTGGGGCTGCTGCGCGCGGACGCGGCGGCGGAGAGCAGCGGGGTCAGCCGTCTCCTCGCCGACGACACCTTCGCGACGGCGGCCTTCGGCGCCCTGTGCCTGGAGCAGGGGCTGGCCGACGAGGCGGTCATGGTGTTCACCCGTATGCTCCGGAGAGATCCCGATAACTCCGTGGCGCGCGAACGGCTCGAGCAGGCCGTGCGCGCCCGCTCACGACGGAAAGGCTAGCGCATGGTAGTGTCCACGGCCGAGTTCAAGAAGGGCCTGCGGATCATGTTCGACGGGCAGCCCTACGCCATCGTCGACTTCCAGCACGTCAAGCCGGGCAAGGGGGGAGCCTTCGTGCGCACGAAGCTCAAGCACATGAGGCTCGGCAAGGTGATCGACAACACCTTCCGCTCCGGTGAAAAGGTCGACCTCGTGGACTTCGACGACAAGACGATGCAGTTCCTCTACAAGGACGACCGCTACAACTTCATGGACACGGAGACCTACGAGCAGGTGTCGCTCTCCGCGGACGAGGTGGGCGACGCGCGCGACTACCTCAAGGAGAACATCGAGGTCCAGGTCCTGTACATCGACGGCTCGCCGGTGACGGTGGAATTGCCGAACTTCGTCGAGATCGCCATCGCGCGCACGGATCCGGGCGTACGCGGCGACACCGCGCAGGGCGGCACCAAGCCGGCCACGCTGGAGACGGGCGCGGTCATCAACGTGCCCCTCTTCCTCAACGAAGGCGACGTGGTGAAGGTCGACACGCGCACCGGCGACTACCTCGGCCGCGTGGCGGGAGGCGGCTGATGGCGCGCGGGCGGGACGCGGGCGGGCGGGAGGAGGGCGCGGGCGGGCGGGAGGGCGTCGGTAGTCCCGACGACCGCATCGTGAAGCTCACGCGCCACCTCGCGGGCGTGCTGGCGGAGTCCGCGCTCACGGAGATCGAGGTGGAGTCGGGCGACGTGCGCGTGCGCGTGCAGCGCGCCCACGCCCTGCCCGCAGCGGTGCACGCGGCCCCGGCGGCAGCCGCCGGT
>CAYQQT010000281.1:0-5522 GCA_964419375.1 uncultured bacterium | reverse complement strand
CGGCGATGAGTATGACCTCGAGCCAGATACTGTCCATGTCGGAGCCTTCCCTTGTGTATGACCGGCCGTGCCCGGGCGGGTAGTCGCAGTATGCGGCCGGCTGCAACCTGTGAGGAGGCGCTGAAGAAAGGCCGCACGCTGAGGAAGATCGCGGCGTAGGTTTTCATGGCCGTACAGTCCCCCCTGTTAGACTCTAGACGCACGATGGCTGCCGCACCTGCCGCCGGTCTGTCGCTGTTCCTGCACCGCGTCCGCGACCTCATGCAAACGCCCGTGGTGACGTGCGCGCCCGCCACCTCTGCCGTCGCGGTGGCGACGCTGCTGTCGCGGCACCGCGTGGGATCCGTGGTGGTGGTGGACGCCGCCGGCTCGTCGCTCGGGATCGTCACCGACCGCGACCTGCGCACGAAGGTGGTGGCGGCGGCCCGTGATGCGACGGCGACCACGGCGGCGGAGATCATGTCGACCCCGCTCGTCACCGTCACTCCGGCCGCGCCCGCCTTCGAGGCGCTGCTCGAGATGACGCGCGCCGCCATCCATCATCTCGTCGTGGTGGAGGCCGGCCGCACGGTCGGCATGCTGTCGAGCTCGGATTTCCTGCGGCTCGAGAGCACGCATCCCGTCATGCTGGCCCGCGAGATCGGCCGCGCGCCGTCCCTGGAGGCGCTCGCGCAGATGGCGGCGCGCACGACGGCCCTGGTGCGCCGGCTCGTGCACGAGGGCGGCGCCGCCTACGAGATCGGCGACATCGTGGCCGAGCTGAATGACCGCGTCGTCCAGCGCGTGCTCGGGCTCACCACGGCCGCGCTCGAAGCCAGGGGCGTGTCCCCCCCGCCGGTGCCGTACTGCTGGCTCGCGTTCGGCAGCGAAGGACGCCGCGAGCAGACCCTGCGCACCGACCAGGACAACGGCCTCGTCTACGCCGACCCGCCGCACGAGTCGCGCGCACACGCCGCCGCCTACTACGCGACGTTTGCCACGGAGGTGGTGGCGGGGCTGGTGGCGGTCGGCGTTCCGCCGTGCCCTGGCAACGCCATGGCGTCGAATCCGATGTGGTGCCAGCCCGTGTCGGTGTGGCGCGAGTACTTCAGCCGCTGGATCGACCACCCGTCACCCGCGGAGGTCCTCAACGCTTCCATCTATTTCGATCTGCGCGCGCTCGCCGGCGCCGTGGAGCTGGCCGCCCCGCTCGGCGCGCTCGTCCGCGAGCAGGCGCCGGCAAGCCGGGTCTTCCTGGGCCTGATGGCCCGCGACGTCGTGGCCCGCCGCGTGCCGCTCACGTTCCTCGGCAACATCGCGACGCGCCGGCGCGGCCCGAAGCGCGGCACCGTGGACGTGAAGGGCGCGGGCAGCCTGCAGCTCGTCGGCGCCGCTCGTCTCGCCGCGCTCGAGCTGGCGCTGGCGGAGGTCAACACCGTCGAGCGCGTGCGCGCGGCATCGGCGCGCGGCCTCTACACGGGCGCGGAGGCCCGCGAGATCACGGATGCCTACCAGCACCTGCTGCGCCTGCGGATGGTCCACCAGCTCGAGCGGCTGGAGGTGGGGGCGCCGCCGGACAACGACGTCGATACGCGGCGCCTGTCCCGCGCCGACCTGCTGCTGTTCCGTGACGCGCTCAAGATCGTGCAGCGCGTGCAGGCCGGGATCCGCGCGCGCTTCAACACCGACGTCCTTGCCTGACCACGTGCGCTGCCGATGACGTGGCGGATCGTCCGCTGGTGGTCGTCGCGGCGAGTCAGTCCGGTTCTCGAGAGCCTCGTCGAGGCCGGGTTCGTCGCCCTCGATCTCGAGACGACGGGCCTCGACCCCCGCACGGACGCCGTGGTCTCCGCGGCCGCCATCCCGTTCGTGGGCGGCGGGCGGCTGCCCGGTCTCGTCACGCTCGTCAATCCGGGCCGGCCCATCTCCCCTTCGTCGACCGCCATCCACGGCATCACCGACGAGATGGTCGTCGATGCGCCGGGCGTCGCGGGCGTCATTGTCCGGATCGACGCCGTCCTCGACGGGCGCGTCATCGTGGGCCACGGCGTCGCGTTCGACCTTGCCGTGCTCGCGCGCGACCGCCGGCGCCTCGGCCTGCCGTCGCCTGTGAGCCCCGCGCTGTGCACCATGCGGCTGGCGGGCGCGCTGTGGCCGGACTCGGTGGACCTCAGTCTCGAAGCTGTCGCCGCTCGCCTCGGCCTGCGGGTGGTCGGCCGTCATACCGCGGAGGGTGACGCCATCGCGGCGGGGCAGATCTTCCTCGCGCTATTACCTGCGCTGCGCGGACGGGGATGTCACACGGTGGCCGACCTCGTCTGGTTCCAGGGCAGGACGCCCATCCGGCGCTGACGCTCTTCCACCGCTGAACGCCTCCGCGTGGAGCGCCAGGTGACGCGGGCGCAGAGAGAGGCCATACTCTGCCCGTAATGGGGAGTCCTCGCGTCGCGCTCGTCGTGGTCGCGGTGACGGTGGGGCTGGCGGCCGGGATCGGCGCCTACACGTTCGTGTATGCGCGCGGCGCCTCGTACCTCACGAACAATCCGGCCGCCTGCGCCAACTGTCACATCATGCGCGAGCAGTACGACGGCTGGATCGCGTCCAGCCACCGTGCGGTGGCGGGCTGCAACGACTGCCATACACCGCACGCGCTCGTGCCGAAGTACGCGACGAAGGCGCTCAATGGGTTCTGGCACTCGTTCGCCTTCACGACCGGCCGCTTCCACGAGCCCATCCGTATCAATGCGCGCAACCGGGCGATCACCGAAGCGGCCTGCCGCTCCTGCCACGCCGACATCGTGCACGCGGTGGACGCGGCGCCGAAGGCGGCGGGTGCGCTGGGGTGCATCCACTGCCACAATTCCGTCGGGCACCTGCACTGAGCGTGACGGGCGCCCGGCCCCGGCGAGGATCGGCACATGGCTGAAGGGCCGCGGCGTAGCCGCGTGTGGGTGTTGATCGTCGTCACCGCGGTCATCGCAGCCGGCGCCGCCGCGGGCGGCGTGGCGCTGTTCGTCAACATCTGGGAGCGCAAGACAGAAGGCCGCAACCCGTTCTACCGGGTGGTGGAGCTGACGGACGACACCGAGGATGCGGCCGTCTGGGGCAAGAACTTTCCGCTCCAGTACGACGGCTACAAGCGGACGGTGGACCAGGTGCGCACGCGCTTCGGCGGCAGCGAGGCGCTCCCACGTACGCCCACCCAGGCCGACCCGCGCTCCATCGTGGCCCAGTCCAAGCTCGAGGAAGACCCGCGGCTGAAGACCATGTGGGCCGGGTATGCCTTTTCGAAGGACTTCCGCGAGGAGCGCGGCCACGCCTACATGCTCGACGACCAGACGTTCACGGAGCGCCAGCAGGTCGCCAAGCAGCCGGGCACGTGCATCCACTGCCACGGGTCCGTCTACGTCCCCTACAAGAAGCTCGGCGACGGCGATCTCATGAAGGGCTTCGAGAAGATGAACCAGCTGCCCTTCGGGGAGGCGCGCAAGCTCGTGTCGCATCCCGTGGGGTGCATCGACTGCCACGCGCCGGACACGCTGCAGCTGCGCGTGACGCGCCCCGGCTTCATCGAGGGCATCCGCGCGCTGAAGGCCTCGCAGGGCATCAAGGACTTCGACGTCAACACGATGGCGACGCGCCAGGAGATGCGCGCGTACGTGTGCGGCCAGTGCCACGTGGAGTATTACTTCAAGGGGCCGGAGAAGCGGCTCGTCTACCCGTGGGCGAACGGCCTGAAGGTGGAGAGCATCCTGGCGTACTACGACAAGGAAGGCTTCAAGGACTGGACCCACAAGGACTCCGGCGCCCCCGTGCTGAAGGCGCAGCACCCCGAGTTCGAGATGTGGAGCCAGGGCATCCACGCCCGCTCCGGCGTCGCCTGCGCAGACTGCCACATGCCCTACAAGCGGGAGGGCGCGCTCAAGATCAGCGACCACCACGTGCGAAGCCCGCTGCTCAACGTCAACCGCGCCTGCCAGACCTGCCACCGGTCGTCCGAGGAGGAGCTGAAGGCCCGCGTGGACATCATCCAGCAGCGCACCTACAGCCTGCGCAATCTTGCTATGGATGCGCTCGTGGGACTCATCGGCGATATCAAGGCCGCGGCCTCCGCCGGCCGCACGGACGCCCAGCTCGCCCGCGCGCGCGACTTCCAGCGCAAGGCACAGTTCTATCTCGACTTCGTGGAAGCCGAGAACTCCACCGGGTTCCACGCGCCGCAGGAGGCCGCCCGCATCCTCGGCGAGTCCATCGACTTCTCGCGCAAAGGTCAGCTGTCCGTTCGGGAATGGGGGCCTCGAAGGGCCCCCACTCCCCCTTAACGCTCGGCAGCGCCGCGGCAAAGCCGTGGCGCTCCTCGATATCCCCCCTACGATCCCCAGCTCACCCCTTCGCCGCCGTCCACCGCCAGGGACACGCCGGTGATGAAGCCGGCCTCGTCGGAGTGCAGGAAGAGCGCCGCGTAGGCGACGTCCCAGCCGGTGCCCATCCGGCGACGGAGCGGGACGCGACGGTCGCGGGAGGCGATGACCTCCTCGCGACTCGTGCCACGCGCGACCCGGGCCTCGATGGCCATCGGCGTGTTCATCAGGCCGGGCAGGATAGCGTTCGCGCGGACGCCGTACTGGGCGTTCGCGGCGGCGAGGTTCTCCGTCAGGGCGACGACCGCCGCCTTCATCGTCTTGTAGCCGACGAGCGGGTACGTGTTCCGCGCCGCCATCGACGAGATGTTGACGATCGAGCCCGCCGCGTCCCGCAGTGCGGGCAGCGCGTGCTTGCACGTCAGCCACGTTCCCTTCAGGTTGACGTCGAAGCTGCGCACGAACGCCTCCTCGGTGAGATCGGTCGCGGGGGCGTCGCCCAGGGCGAGGCTCGCGCCCACGTTGTTGTGCAGGATGTCCAGCCGGCCGAAGCGCTCCACGCCCGCGACGATCAGCCGCCGGGCAGACCCTTCATCGGTGATGTCCGCTTCGACGGCCCAGGCCTCGCCGCCCTCGCCGCGAATCATGTCGACGGTCTCCTGGGCGGAATCCAACCTAAGATCGGCGACGATGACGCGCGCGCCCTCCCTCGCGAGGACGATGGCGGTCGCCCGGCCGTTCCCGATCGTTTCGCCGGGAGTCTGACCGCCGCCCACGACGATTGCCGCCTTCCCCTCGACGCGCTTTGCCATGTCTTCCCCCCGGGTGCCGGACATTGATGCTCTCGCAGCATGTTCTACCGCGTGCGGGTCGACAAGGACACCCCATGACGACGCGCGACAGCGTCGCGCTATGCGGCGACGTCTACGGCCCGGGCGACATCGACGTCTAGGATCGAATTCCGCTCCGACCAGCGATAATGGCCGCCAGAGCCCCACCACGGAGAGAACGGACCGCCGAGCCGGATGAACGAAGCCGACACGTGTCGCAAGCAGGTCGTCCCGCGGCTTCAGGCCGCCGGCTGGGATGAGGAGCCTCATTCCATTGCCGAGCAGCGGACGATCACGGATGGCCGGATCGTCCCGGTGGGCAAGGGCTTCGTCCGCAAGCCGCCGAAGCGTG
>CAYQQT010000280.1:0-5545 GCA_964419375.1 uncultured bacterium | reverse complement strand
CGCGGCGCCGCCCTTCAGGTGGCGGTCCAGGAAGCTCAGCATCTTCGCCCACGCCTCCTTCGCCGGTCCCGGCCGGTAGCGCTCCGCGTTCGTGAAGTTCAGGAAGGCGTGACCGGCGCCCTCGTAGCGATGGAACTCGTGGGCCTTGCCGTGGCGCGCGAGCTCGGCGCCGATCGTATCGACGTCGGCGGGTGACGGATTCGTGTCCTCGAGGCCGAAGAAGCCGATCACCGGGCACGCGATCTTTCCCGTGAGGTCGAAGGGCGCGGGGCCGTCCCCCCAGGGACGCATGATACTGCCCCCGTAGAAGACGGACGCCGCCCGCCACGCGGCCGGGCGCGCGCCGGCGAGCAGGTACGTGATGCGCCCGCCCATGCAGAAGCCGAGCACCGCAAGATCGCCCACGCGTGTGTCCGGCAGCGCGCGCAGGTGCGCGATGGTGGCGTCGACGTCGGTGATGATCTCGGCGTCGCGGAGCCTTCCGATGCGGGCCATCATGTCGGCGCCGTCGTCCGGCTGCCGGTGATAGAGGTCCGGCGCGGCGGCGACGTAGCCGTGGCGGGCGAGGTCCTCGACCCGGTCCTCCATGAATCGGTCGAGTCCCGGTCCGTGCTCGATGACGACGATGCCCGGCGCCGCCCCGCGCCCGGAGGGCACGTCGACGAGCACACGCATCGGCTCGCCGTCGACCTGGGTGGTATCCCAGCGGGCCATGGATCCTCCTAGCCGCGCGCGCCGGCGTACTTGCCGGTGCGCTGCGGTGTCGTCGGCCCCTCCAACCCTTTCTGCTGGTGCTCCAGCCGCGTCGTGCGGGCCCACGTGCGCTTGAGGTCGTCGCGCACGTGCACGCGTAGCCGTCCGAGCCCCTGCGTCTCGAGCTCGATGAGATCGCCGTCCTGCAAGGCGCTGAGGCCGCGGTGGTTGGTGCCGGTGGCGAGCACGTCGCCGGGCTCCAGGGCGTGGATCGAGGTCACCCACTCGATGCAGCGAGGGATCGTGTGCGCCATGTCGCTCGTGCTGAAGTCCTGCTTCAGCGTCCCGTTCACCCAGAGACGGATGGGCAGCGCGTGCGGATCGGCCACCTCGTCGGCGGTCACGAGCCACGGCCCCATGGGCGCGAAGGTGTCGCGCGACTTCATCTGGTAGAAGGTGTTGCCGGGCGGAAGCAGGCCGCGCGCGGAGCCGTCGATGAAGTTCACGTAGCCGAACACGTAGGACATGGCGTCGGCGGCGCGCACGTGGGAGGCCCGTTTGCCGATGACGACGGCCACCTCGGCCTCGCCTTCGAAGATGGTGGCGGGGACGTCGGCAAGCACCATCGTGTCGGCATCGCCGATGATCGCGCTCGGAGATTTCAGGAATGCGTTGATGGGGGCGGGCTCGGTGCGGGTGCCGTCCTCCATGTAGTTCACCGCCATGCAGACGACGGTGGACGGCTTCGGCAGGGGCGGCTTGATGCGGACGCTGCCGAGTGGCACGCCGCGCTCCCGGCGGGCGGCCTCCTCCAGCCGCGTCCGGTAGGCGCCGAAGCGCGCGATGAGCCCGTTGATGAGGTCGTGCGGCCCCGTGTGCGGGATGTCCCCCCCCACCGCCGACACGTCGACGACGGAGTCGTCCTTGAGGACGCCGAGCTTGAAGTCGTCGAAGAAGAGAAGCTTCATACGGTGGCCGGGAGCGGCGAGGCGGGCGGTAGGCGGCGTCTACTTACTGTTGATGCACTTCACGAGACGCCAGCCGTTGAACATGTTGACCTTGATCACCAGCTCCGGCGTGAGGCCGACCTCGTTGAGCAGCGGCTTCATCGACAGGTTCGACTTCCAGCCCAGGCGCGTGCACACGGGCGCCACGAGGTCCTCGATGCGCGCGGCCACCTTCCGCTCGCTGCGGAAGTGATTCAGGATGACGATGGTGCCGCCCGGCTTCACCACGCGCCGCATCTCGCGCAGCACCGCCACCGGATCGGGAACGGCGGAGATCGTGTAGGTGGCGAGCGCCTTGTCGAACTCGTTGTCGCCGAAATCCAGCGAGGTGGCGTCCATCACCTTGAGGGTGACGTTGGGCATGGTGAGCGTGTGCACGCGCTCCACCGCCTTGTCGAGCATCTCCGACGAGAGATCGATGCCCGTGAGACGGACGTCGGGCGAGTACAGGGGCAGGTTGAGCCCGGTCCCGATGCCGACCTCGAGCACGGTCTCGGTGTGGCGCAGCTCGAGCTGGCGGATGGCCGCCGCGCGACCGGGCGCGAAGATCCAGTCGAAGACGAAGTCGTACACGGGCGCGTACAGCTCGTACGCGCGCTCCACCTGTCGTTTTTCCAACGCTACGTCCACGCCCACCCCTCCAGCAACGTCGATGAGAGACTGGTCCCCGCGCGGGGCACGATCTTCAATAACCGTCGTATCTTACTCGGGAGTAGCACCCATTGCCAAGGGGCTTGTCCGCCTATACCAGGAAGCGCATGAGCAGCGAGGCGAGCCCCAGGAACGAAAAGAAGCCGAACACGTCCGTGAAGGTCGTGATGATGACGCTGGACGCGATGGCGGGGTCCACGCGAAAGGCCTTGAGCGCCACCGGCACGAGGGTGCCGGCGACAGCGGCCACGAGCATGTTTAACAACAGCGCCACGCCGAGGATGACCGACAGCAGCCACTGCCCTTTCCACAGGTAGGCGATGACAGCAATGATGAGGCCGTTCAGAAGGCCGGTGGTGGCCCCCAGCCACAGCTCCTTCATCAGCACGCGGCGGATGACGCCCCGGGTCACGTCACCGAGGGCGATTCCGCGCACGACGATCGTCGCCGTCTGGGTGGTCCCGATGCCACCCATCGAGGCCACGATCGGCATGAAGATGGCGAGGGTCGCGAGCGCCTGGATGGAGGTCTCGAAGATCCCGATCACGGAGGCGGCGAGCACGGCGGTGCAGAGATTGATGAATCGCCACAGCGAGCGCTTCCAGAAGACGGCCTGTGGGCTATCGAGCACGGTCTCGTCGCCCGCCACGCCGCCGAGGCGCTGGATGTCCTCCGTGGCCTCCTCGTGGATGACGTCGATGACGTCTTCCACGCTGATGGTCCCGAGCAGACGGTGGCTGTGGTCCACCACGGGCACCTCGACCACGTTGTAGCGCCGCACCAGGCGCGCCACCTCTTCCTGGTCGGTGTCGGCGGTGACGCTCTCCACGTCGTCGCTGCGGATGGCGCGGATGGAGGTGCCGGGATCGGCGGCGATGAGCCGGTGCAGCGGCACGAGGCCGACGAGGTGGTCGTGGTCGTCGAGCACGTACAGGTAGAAGGCGCCGTCGCCCGAGGCCGCCTTCCGGATGTGCTCGATCGCCTGCGCCACCGTGGAGTCCTCGCGCACGGCGATGACGTCGGGCGACATGAGCCGGCCCGCGGTGTTCTCGGCGTACTCGAGGAGCTCCTGCACCTCCTCCGATTTCTGCTCCTCCATGAGGTCGAGGATCTTGTCCGCCTGCTCCTTGGGCAGCTCCTCCACCACTTCCACCACGTGGTCGGAGGGCATTCCGTCGAGGATGCGCGAGACCTCGTGCTCGTCGAGGGCACGCACGAGCTCCAGCAGCGTGGGATCGTCGAGCTCCGAGAGCACGGCGCCCGCGTGCTGTGGCCCCAGCAGGCGGAAGACGTGTACCTGATCCGACTGGGGCAGTTCCCGGATGGCGCTCGACACGTCGGCCGGATGCGCGTGCTCGAGGAGGGTGGCGAGACGGTCGTGCCGCCCGCTTTCCAGCAGTTCCTTGATCGATTCGGTGAGGCGCTCTTCCACGGCCGCGCGCTACCTTTCTGGAAGTCGCGGGCGCGGCGCAGGGGACGGGGACGGGGGCGTTACGGAAGCGGACGGCGCCGGACGCTCGAGCGCGGCCACGCGTGCCTCGAGCGCGCGGGCGCGGGCGCGCAGCCGCCACCGTCCCAGCCACAGCGGCACGCCCGCGACGATGAGGCCGGCCGCCAGTGATAACAGGACGAGCGCCGCCACCGGCACGCCGTCGATGACCCAGAACAGGAAACGGATCTTCGTGGGCTCCGCATTCTGCAGCGCGAAGACGGCCACGGAGGCGGCCACGATGGCGACGATGACGTAGCCGAAGGCCACCGTCAGCTCCGCAGGGCCCGCAGGAAACGGGTGACGATGGCGTGGGCGAGGGGGCCGTTGCCGGTGGGACCGACGGCGGCGCGCCAGTCGCGCACGCGAATGACGGCCTTCGCCATGGACCGGTGTCCGCCCGCGCTGCCGAGCTCTCCGAACGCCTGCCGCACCACCTCACCCGCCGCCCGCACGTAGCCGACGTTGCGCACCGAGATGTGCAGCTCGCCGTGCACGATCCCGGAGACCACCGACCACTCTGCGCCCTCCACCTGAAGGAAGAAGTCCGCGAACTGCGGCACCAGCTCGGGATACGCGACGCCGCCCAGGTGCGAGAAGACGACGCCGTGAGTGACGTGCCGCCGCTCGATGCCGTGCGCGAGGAGGTCGAGCGCCGTCTCCGGCAGCTCCGGGCGCTCGATGCGCCGCAGCGCGCTGTGGTTGGCGTGCGCGTGCACGAAGGCGAACGCCTCCATGTCGGCGCGCGTGGCGCCACGCTCGAGATGCTGCGTGTCCGCCTTGATCCCGTACAGGAGCGCGGTGGCGAGGCGCTGGGGGAACTTCACCTCCGCTGCCCGCAGGTACTCGGTGAGGATGGTGGCGGTGGCGCCGTACGCGGGCCGGATGTCCTTGAAGCGCGCGCGCACGGGCACCTCCTCGGGGTGATGGTCCACCACGAGGTCGATCTCGCGGAAGGGCTCCTCGAAGAAGCTCGGCTGGGCGTCCACCATCGCCACGCGGTCGAAGTCGTCGATGGCGGAGGGCTTGATCTGCTCCACCTCGATCTCGAGGATGCGCGTCATGGCGCGGTTCTCCGCGCGGGTGATGGTGCCGAAGGTCGCGATGGGCGCCACCGTCTTGTTGCGCCCGAGGAGGGCGCGCAGGGCGAGGGCGGACGCGATGGCGTCGGGGTCGGGATCGTCCTGCATCATGATGAGCACGCGCTCGGCGGGGTCGAAGTGCGCGCGGATACGCTCCACGCGCGCGCGCGTGACGGCGCGCTCCAGCTCGGGCCCGATCACGCGCTCGACGACGGCGTCGGCGGCGAGGCTGCTCACGCCCTCCGGCTCGCCCCCCGGCATGCGGTCTTCGGCGAGCGCGATGATGGGCGCGTCCGGGGCCACGCGCCGGATGGCCGCCACGATGCGTGCCTGCCGCGCGCGCTCCACGGCGAGGAGGACAGGCTCGCCGCCGGTGCGGAAGGCGCGACGGTAGACCGCGTCCCGCTCGAGGGGCCCGGCGAGCACTTCGCCGCCGCGCTGGGAGATGCGCGTGCGCGCGCGGCGGCTTTCGACGATGTGAATGGGCGCCAGGCGCGGCTCGCCGGCATCGGACACGAGACGCCAGAGGAAGTCATCCGGACAGACGAAAATGCAGCGCATCCCCCTGAAGTATGACGCCGCTCAGCGGACGCACAAGCCTTTTATTGGAGGCGTTTGGCACG
>CAYQQT010000279.1:0-5612 GCA_964419375.1 uncultured bacterium | reverse complement strand
ACCGCGATCCGCGCGTCCGCTACGTGAGGCAGGACAACCTTGGCCTGGCGCGGCTGCCGGAGACCTACAATCGCGCGCTCTCCACGAGCGAGCCTGCCGGAATATCGAGGAGCGCCCCGGCTTTGCCGGGGTGCTGCCGAGCGCTTGGGGGGCTTGGGGGCCCTTCGAGGCCCCCCCATCCAACTAGTGGAGGCCGGCGAGCTGGACCGCGCGCTTGATGGCCTCGCGCTCGGCGGCAGGCACCGGGGTCAGCGGCGGGCGCACGTGGGCGGCGGGGATGCGGCCCAGCACCACGAGCGCTTCCTTCATCCGGTTGTGCATGTCGACGAAGGGCGGGGCGTAGAAGACGTCGACGAGCGGCTGCAGCCGGGCGTCGACGCGGCGGGCGCCGTCGAGATCACCTTTTTGCACCGCCTCGAACAGCTCCGCCTGCAGATCGGCGGCCACGCTGCCCATGCCCGAGATGGCGCCGTCGGCGCCTACCAGAAAGCTCGCCATGAGCGACATCGTGAACGACGACAGCATGGCGACCGGCCGCCCGGTGCCGCGCAGGGCGCGCAGGTTGCGCTCGTACGCCACGATGTCGTTCGACCAGTCCTTCACGGCCGCCACTTGTGGTATTTGCGCGACCATTGCCAGCGTCTCCGGCGAGAAGCCGATGCCGGAGGCGGGCGGATACTCGAAGGCGACGATGGGGATGCCGACGGTGGCGACCTCGGAGTAGTGGCGCAGGACCATGTCGGGCTTGTGCTGGGCGCCCCACATGAACAGCGTGGGCGGGAAGAGCAGGATGCCGGCCGCGCCCCCCGTCCTGGCGTCGCGCGCGAGCTCGACCGCCTCCGCGGTGCCGTCCGTGTACACGCCGGCGACGATGGGGCACTTGCCGGCCACCTCGTCGAGGGCGACGGCGAGCGCGCGCCGGCGCTCCTCGCGCGTGAGCGACGCCACTTCCGCCGCATGGCCGTTGACCACGATGCCGGTCACGCCGCGCGTGTCGGCAAGCCAGCGCAGGTGCGTGCGGTAGGCGGCCTCGTCGATGGACAGGTCCGCCTTGAAGGGCATGATGTTGGCCGGCATGATTCCCGAGAAGCGAAGCGGCTCTGTCATCGTGCGGCTCCTTGTGTCCACCCCGAGATGGTGTCGAGCACTTCCTTGGATGATACGACGCGGCCGAAAGCGCGGCCGATGATATCGAGCGTCGCCCGCTGAATTTCGGGCCACAGCGTGGCCACCCCGTCCTCGACCACGCTCATCCTGTACTCGTGGTTGAAGCCGCCCACCACCGTGGACAGCACGCAGATGTCCGTCATCGTGCCCGTGATCACGAGCGACGTGATCCCATGCGCGCGCAGCGCCCCGTCCAGCTCCGTGCCCGCGAAGCCGTCGTACCAGCGCTTGCGGACGACGAGCTCGTGCGGGCGCGGCGCGAGCGCCTCGATCGTTCGCGCGCTCGGATCGCCCTCCAGGCACGAGGACGACGGCACGCCGAAGCCGCGCGGGGCGCCGGCAGCGGCGGGCCGGTGCTCGGGGTGCAGCTTGCCCACCAGCAGGGGCGCGCTTGGCGAGTACGTGAACTCGGTGAAGACCACGGGCAGGCCCTTGGCGCGGAACGCCTCCACGAGGGCGCGGATGACGGGCACCGCCTCGCGCGCGGGCGGCACTTCCATCGCCTCGCCGGGATCGACGAAGCCTCGCTGCATGTCCACCACCAGCAGGGCGGTGCGACCGGGCTCGAGCCGCAGCACGCGCTCGAAGGTCGCCACCCGGCCCGTCATTTCTTCGGGGCACCCTTCAGCTTGGGCAGGATCTCCCTGGCGATGATCTCGACCTGCTCGGGCTGGTACCGGTACGGGATGAGGATGAGCCGGTCCACGCCGGAGGCCACGTGCGCCCGGAGCTGCTCGACGCACTCGTCCACGCTGCCGCGGATGGCATGCTCGATGGTCGACTCGCTCCACGCCGCCACGTCCCACTCCGTCTGCAGCCACGTGCGCATCGGCGCTTCCGTCTCCGCGCGCGACTTGCCGACGAGGATGGCGAGCTGGTTCGTGCCCGTGAGCGTCTTGGGATCGCGGCCCGCCTCGCGCGCGAAGGCGAGGATCTTCTCCCAGCTCTTCCGGTAGCTCTCCGGCGTGTAGAAGTACGTGAGCCAGCCGTCCGCCTTCGTGGCCACGCGCTTGAGCACGGCGTCGACGTAGCCGCCGATGAGGATGGGCGGGCGCGGCCGCTGCGCCGTCTTGGGCGCCATCACCGCCTCGCGCAGGTTGAACTCGTCCACTTGTAGGGTCACGCGGTCCTCCGTCCACAGCCGGGTCAGGATCTCGAAGTTGCGCTCGAAGAGCCGGCCGCGCTGCTTGAAGGGCACGCCCACCGCGTCGAACTCGCGCGCGTACCAGCCGGCGGCGACGCCGAGGATGAGCCGGCCCTTGGAGATGACGTCGAGCGTGCCGAGCGACTTGGCGGCCACGGTGGGGTTGCGCAGGGGCAGCACAAGCACGCCCGTGCCCAGCTTGATGCGCGAGGTGCGCGCGGCGATGGCCGTGAGCGTGCCCACCGCGTCGAGGATCGGAAAGGCGGGCTCCACGCCGAGGATCACGTGATCCCACGCCCACAGCGACTCGAAGCCCAGCGCCTCCGCGCGCTGCGAATAGGCGAGCAGCCCGTCGATGTCCGGGGTCTCGGTGGGGCCGACGAAGTTCTTGATGGCGAGTCCGAAGTCCACGAGGTCTCCTCTGGAGAGCGCTAGCCGAGGAAGCGGCGTTCGGGATCGATGGCGCGCAGCATGGCGAGCTCGTCGGGCGCGGGCGGGGTGGTGACGCCCACGTCCTTCGGTGTCAGCAGCTCGAAGCCCGTGTTGTCCCGGACCTGCTCGACGGTCACGCCGGGGTGCAGGGCCTGCATCCGCATGCGCTTGCTCTGGGGGTCGAAGTCGAACACGCCGAGCGTCGTGACCACGCGCGAGACGCCGCCGAAGGCGAGGCCGGCGCGGGCGCGGGAGTCGCCGCCACTGAGCCAGGCGGGGCTGGTGATGAAGTCCACGCGGGGGATGAAGCGCCGCCGCTCGTGCGTGGTGAGGATGATGACCTCGCGGCAGAGGGAGGCGATGTCGTTGGCGCCGCCGGTGCCCGGCAGCCGCGTCTTCGGCTTCCAGTAGTCGCTGCCGATGACGGAGGTGTTGATGTTGCCGTACTGGTCGATCTGCGCGCCGCCCATGAAGCCGTAGTCGATGAACCCCCGCTGCGCGAAGAGAAACGCGTCCGTGATGCCGGGCAGCATCGTGGCGCGGTGTCCCGTGCGCATCTCGTTGGTGGAGATGGGCAGCCGTCCCGGCTTGATCTGGGGGCCGATGATGCCACCCTCGATGATCATCGTCAGCCGCGGGGCGTGGCGCTGCTGCGCGAGGACGGCCGCGAGCAGGGGCACGCCCACCCCCGCGAACACCGTGGTGTCGTCGTGGAGCTGGCGCGATCCGATGACCGCCAGCAGCTCGGACGGTGTAAACGACGCGCTCACCGCTGCACCAGCTCGCGCGCCGCGCGTTGCTGGCGCGCCAGGCGCTCGCCGCCGAAGAGGTCGAGGTAGTCGGCGTAGGTGGCGGGCGCGTCGATGTAGCGCGCGATGTAGTCCGTCACCGCCTGCGGTCCCCGGGCGTCGATGGCGGCCACGTACTCGCTGAAGTGGTCGTAGTCCGCCTCGTAGAGGCCGTAGCACTCGTGCGGGAAGGAGCCGAAGGGCACGTGCACGAGGGCGTCCACGAGCATGCCGGGGATGACCGTGCGATCGCCGTGCCGCCGCGTCTCTTCCTCCGTGATCAGCTCTTCCGTGGTAACGAGCACGGTGGTGGCCGCGCGCGCGATGTCGGCGTCCATGTGCGGGTAGCCGTCGATCTGGCAGTTGCCAAAGCGATCGGCGCGGTGCACGTGCAGGATGGCGACGTCCGGGAACAGCGCGGGCACGGCGCCAAGCGTCTCGCCCGTGTAGGGGTCCTGCACGGTCTTCATGCCGCCCACCCCCATCAGGTCGGAGCCGAGCATGGTGAGCGTGGGTAGGAAGGGCACGCCCATGGCCGCCGCGCGGAAGCGCAGCCCGAGGGCGAGGTGGCTCCACTCCTCGAGCGCGACTTTTCCGGACTCGACGTAGTGCCGCATGATCTTCGACACGCCCCACGGCAGGCCGATCGACATCCAGGCGGTGACCACGCGGTCCACGACGCCCGCCGTCATCATGAACTCGCCCTCGGTGCACATCAGGTTGCGCGCGAGGGTGAGCCCGCGCCGGCGCGCGCGCACGATCTCGCGCACGAGGGCCATGGGCGTGCGCGAGAAGAGGCAGCCCCCGACGGCGACGGTGTCGTGATCGTGGATGCGCGAGGCGGCGTCCTCGACGCTCGTGAGCTTCTCTCCCGCCGATTTTGCCTTCGCTTCGAGCCGTCGCCGGGCGGCGACGAAGTCGTACTCGGCCGGATTCAGGCGAGGATCTCCCAGGACGACTGGTAGCGGTCGAGGTCGGCTTCCGTCTTGGGATCCATGGGGTGCTCGCGCTCGGGCACGACCACGTGCTTGTCCTCGCCGCAGAGCGCGGTCGTGAAGTAGCGCTGCCCGGTGTCATTGGCCATGGTCACGATCGAGGGCAGATCGGGATGGCGCGCGGCGAGCTTGAGCGCGGCCGCCACGTTGCAGCCGGTGGAGATGCCGCAGAAGATCCCCTCTTCCGCGGCGAGGCGGCGCGCCAAGACGAGGCTTTCCTTCGTCGTGGTCGTGATCACGCCCGACAGCAGGGAGACGTCGAGGTTGTCGGGGATGAAGCCGTCGCCGATGCCCTCGATGCCGTGGGGGCCCCACTGGCGGCGCGCGAGCAGCGCGCACTCGTCCGGCTCCACCGCGTACAGCCGCACGCGCGCCTCGCGCTCCCGCAGATAGCGCCCCACGCCGGTGAGGGTGCCGCCGCTTCCCTGGGAGGCCACGAAGGCGCCCACGATGCCGCCCGTCTGCTCCCACACCTCGGGCCCGGTGGTGCGGTAGTGCGCCTCCACGTTGTCCGTGTTGTCGAACTGGCCCGGCACCCAGTACCCGGTGGGATCCGCGCTGCGAATTTCCTGAAGTCGCTTGAGCGAGAGGTCCACGTCGCTCTCGCCGCCGGGCGTGAACACGAGCTGCGCGCCGTAGGCACGCATGATCTTCTTGCGCTCGTCGCTCATGCCTTCCGGCATCACGATGGTGCAGGAGTAGCCCTTCACCGCGGCCACGAAGGCGCACGCGATGCCCGCATTGCCGGTGGAGCACTCCAGCACGCGCATGCCCGCCTTCAGCTCGCCGCGCGCTTCCGCGCGCTCGAACATGTGCAGGTAGATGCGGTCCTTGAGGCTGCCGGAAGCGCCGTACCACTCGAGCTTGATGTACACGGGCGGCTTCACCCCCGCCGTCACCCGGTTGAGCTGGACGAGCGGGGTGCGACCCACGGCGGAGGCGATCGACGGCAGCGCGGTGCGATAGGCGTCCCAGAGGATGGTCATGGAATTCGGATTGTACACGCGCAGGGTGCTCAAAAATGCCCAGATCCTAGGAGCGTGTCGGAGAAATGCCCCGGTGCCGAGCGCGAGACCGGAGCCTCTC
>CAYQQT010000278.1:0-5669 GCA_964419375.1 uncultured bacterium | reverse complement strand
GCTCCTACTGGCTGATGACCGGGCGCACCTCGTCGGTCACCGTGAGCATCGCGGCCTCAACGCCGAACTGCTCCCAGCTGCCCGTCCGGCCGTCGATCGCGGTCGCCTCGATCGTGTAGGAGACGGTGCCGCTCGGGTAGTCCTCCGGGACCTCCCAGCCGACGGCCCAGAAGGCATCCACCGGGGTGTCGCGGGGATGCGGGCCAAAGTTAAGGTCGAGCGTCTGGTCGCCCATGACGACCTGGACCGATTCGAGCGCCGTGTCGTCCATCGGCTCGCCGGTCACCGGGTCGAAGACCTTGACGCGCCACACGACCTCCTCGTTATGGGCATAGCGGCTCACCTGGACGCAGGTCTTCAGCGGCTTCTCTTCCTCGGTAAGGTTGGTCGGGCCGAGCACGGTATCGGCGTCGATGAACAGGGCCTCGACCGCGGGCGCGGCGGTCGCCTGAGACGGTGCCGCACTCGCCGGCTGGTTGTCGGTGGGCGCAGCCGCTGTTGTCTGCTGGCCGGGCGCCTGGGCGCAGGCGACAAGCGCCCCTGCAATGAGCACTGTCACCAGCGCAGGTGCCACCCCGCGACGCGGGATTGGAATCGAAGTCATCTGTTTGAGCCTCCGTCTTCTATGGATTGAGCCCTCTGCACCCCGTCCACTGCGGGCGGGCTCTGCAATCGCTGTAGCGGCCGGGGTCGTCGGGCGATGCCGATCACGGCCGAGAGGAACAAGAAGGCGAGAACGATCCAGACGAGGACCACGACTGCGACCCCGATCGGAAGTGCCCACGCTCGCACGATGGGAAGAGACTGCGGCTCCGAGGCGATGGCGGGAAGCGCACCGCTGATCTGGATGACGACCGGCTCCGACTCGTCCGCCCCCTCGACCCCGCTGACTCGGGCCACCAGTCGCTGCTCCCCATTCCACGTCGGGGTGTAGATCACGGTGGCTGTTCCGCTCGTGTCCGTCAGCGCGTTCCCGATGGGCACCCACCGCTCCCCAAAGAACTCGGTGGCCGCCATGAATGTGACGGCGACCTGGCTCTGAGCCGTGCCGTCTGCGCCGGTCACCGTCGCCTGCAGTCGCCAGGTGCCGGCATCGGCCGCATCGGCCTGCAAGCGGAGGCCCGGGCCGGCGGCGCCGGCGATGCCTGGCTGCAGGACGAGCGCGCCGAGCGCGATGCCCACCGCCAGGGCGGCCAGGGGTCGGTGGCACTTCATTGAGCGCCTCCTTCCGTGACGAGCCGTGCCTCGGCGGTCGGGTGACCTTCCGCCTCGGCTCCGACATGGCGCATCTCGTCGATCGACATGATCGGCACCAGGCGGAAGAGGATCATCAGGCCGAGCGGGATCGCGGCCGTCGCACCGATGGTGATGACGATCGGTACCCATGTCAGCTGAACGTCCCCCCAGCCTTCGCCGATGAGCGGGACGGTGGCCGATGGCAGCGTGATGAGGATCCGCTTGAGCCACATGCCCACCACCGCGAGGGCGGCCGCCACGACGAGGATCCGAATACGCTGCGCGGCGGGCAGGAAGGCGATGACGATGGGGATCAGCAGGCCGCCGAACAGGAATGTCCAGAAGAAGGGCGCGTAGGCTCCCTCCAGCAGAGCGGCGACGATGGAGGCTTCCTCGCGCGTCCGCACGTAACCCGCGGTCAACAGCTCGGAGAAGGTGAAGTACAGGTAGACGAGCCCGAGGATGCCCATGATCCGCGCGAGCGCGCTGAAGTGGACCACGCCGATGAACGGGTGCAGCCGGTAGGCGGACCGGAACACGGCGGCGAGCACGATCACCAGGGCTACGCCGGAATAGAGGGCGCCGATGACGAAGTACGGCCCGAAGATGGTCGAGTGCCAGCCGGGGCGGCTGGTCATCGAGAAGGCCCAGGCGAGCACCGAATGGACCGATATCGCCAGCGGGATGATGAGGATCGCGAGCGCTCCGACCGCGAACTCGAGCCGGCGCCGCTGCCGCTGCTCGTCGCGCCAGCCGAGTGCGAACGCTCGGTACAGCCACCGTCGCCAGCCGGGCGCGGAGGCAGCTACTCGGTCGCGGGCGGTCGCCAGGTCGGGGATGAGCGGCAGGTACAGGAAGAAGACGGTGGCCACCAGGTACGTGCTGATGGCCGCGAAGTCCCAGACGATGGGCGAGCTGAGCTGCGGGGCCACCAGGATCTGCCACAGGCGTTCCGGGCGACCGACGTGAACGACGGCGAAGGCTCCGCCCACCACCAGTGAGACCAGCGCCATCGCCTCGGCGATGCGCGTGATCGGGGCGCGCCAGCTGGCGTGGCTGAGACGGAGGACGGCTGAAACAAGGGCTCCGCCGTAGCTGACGCCGATGAAGGCGACCAGGTTTGCCTCGTAGATGCCGTAGAAGGCGCGGTCCGAGTAGCCCGCGACCCACATGCCGGCCAGCAGCTGGTAGGCATAGGCCCCGACGGCGGCGAGCACCAGAAGCGTGAGGACGAGGGCAATCGGCCAGAACCAGCGACCCGGTCGCTCGATGGGGCGGAAGGCCGCAGCTTCCATGTCGCCGGAATCGAGGGCGGGAAGGGTCGCGCTCACCATTCCAGGTCCTCCCCGTGGCCGGCGATGTAGTAGACGCGGGGGCGGGTGTTCAGCTCTTCCTTGAGGCGGATGGCGTTGTTTTGGCTCAGGAAGGTCGAGAGCCGGACGGTCTCGGGGCCGTTCGTCGCCACGTCGGCATCGAGGTCGCCAATGTAGATCGCGCCCATGGTGCAGGCGTCGACGCAGTACGGGAGAACACCGTCCTTGATGTTGTGGACGCAGAGGATGCACTTGCCGACCGTGCCCAACTGCTGTGGCGACGGGAACTCGGGAGTCGGCGTCGTCGGCAACGGCGGTTTGACCGTCGGCTCGATCCAGTTGAAGTAGCGCGCCTCATACGGGCAGGCGGCCATGCAGAGCCGGCAACCGATGCACTTGTCCTGGTCGACCAGCACCAGGCCGTCCTCGTTCACGAAGGTTGCGCCAACCGGACAGACCCGCACGCATGGAGCGTCCTCGCAGTGCATGCAGAGCCGCGGCATCGAGTACTCGATGCCAGTGCGATCGCGCAGCGTGTAGACCTTGATCCACTCCTGCTCCGGCGGCAGGTAGTGCTTCTCCTGGCATGCCTTTGTGCACTTCTTGCAGCCGTCGCAGCGACGCAGGTCGATCACCATCGCCCAGCGCCGAGCTGTTGCGTCGGCTGACGCGTGGCCAGGCTGAGGTGTGTGGGCGGTCGCGGAGGCGGCGCGTAGCACGCTGCTCAGGACCGGCCCGGAGGCGACCGCCGAGCCGGCCGCCACGGCGGCGGAGAGCAACACCCGGCGCCGCGAGAGGCGGGTACCGCCGGTCGGGGTGTCCGTCTGCCTGTCTGTCGGGTCTCGGTCTGCCATGGCCGCCCTCCGCGGCCATGGTCAGGCTCCCGCCGGCGGACGGCATCCGTAGATCCCCTATGCGGAGTACCGCAGAAGCGATTGCGGGATCCCCGGATCGGCCGTGCGGCTCATGACATTCGGCCCTATGCACGAGTCGCCACTTGCCGTACCAACGACGGATCAGCTGCAGCAGGGAAGGGAGCGGGCGTGACGGCTGAGAGGCTGAGCGTGCTTATCGCCGATGATCACGCCGTCGTCCGCGACGGGACACGGCAGATCCTCGAGCGGGATCCGGCGATCACGGTCGTCGGCGAAGCCGCGGATGGCGCGCAGGTGGTGCGGCTCGCCGAGCAGCTTGCCCCCGATGTCGTGCTCCTCGACGTGGCCCTTCCGGTGATGAACGGCATCGAGGCGACGCGCCTGATCCGGTCGCGACCGGACGCGCCGTACGTCCTCCTCCTCAGCGCCTACGACGATCAGGACTACGTGGTGGCCGCGATCGAGGCGGGCGCGAGTGGCTACCTGCTGAAGACGGCCAGCGCGCAGGACGTCGTGGCCGCCATCCGAGCGGTGGTTCGCGGTGAGGTGGTTCTGCATCCGATGTTGGCGCGACGCTTGGTGGCGCGGGCACGCGACAGTGGTGAGGTGCTGTCGGATCGCGAACGGGAGGTCGTTCGGCTCGCCGCCGGCGGCCTGGGCAACCGGCAGATCGCCGACACCCTGTCACTGAGCATCCGAACCGTGGAGGCCCACTTCACGAGCGTGTTCAACAAGCTCGGCGTTGCGAACCGAACCGAGGCGATCGCGACGGCGGCGCGTCGCGGCTGGCTGCGCGATCAGGCTGGTGGCCCGTGATCGAGACGCTCCGGGCTCGGATTCCACGCGATGGAACGAAGTGGATCAGCTGGGTGCGGTCTTGGTGGCCGCCGCTGGGCCGGCGCGAGTTCTGGATTGTCCAGAGCCTCGTGCTGGCGATTGCCCTGGGGCACGCGCTGGTCGAGCTGACGGCGATCGTCGACCTCCGTGGCGCCGACTTCCTTCCTGTATCGCTCTACCTGCTACCGGTGGTCTACGCCGCCCTGAACTTCGGCATGCGAGGAGCCGCGCCAACCGCGATCTGGTCGTTCGTGCTGACCCTGCCGAACGTCGCCCTGTTGCACGAGGGTGCGGGTGCCCTGGGCGAGCTGTGGCAGGCGAGCCTGGTGGTTGGTGTGGGGCTCTTCGTGGGGCATCGGGTCGACCGCGAGCGCCAGGCACGCCAGGACGCGGAGAGCCGGGAGCGGGAGCGGCGCGCCTCGGAAGACCGTTACCGGGGGCTGTTTGACGTCGCGGCCGATGCGATCCTCCTGCTCGACCAACACGGGCAGATTTTAGAAGCGAACGCCGCGGCACTCGCGCTCCTCGAGCGTCCCGTGGAGGCGTTGCGCGGCACGAACGTCGAGCAGCTGAATTCAGCGATCTGGCAGGCCGTCCGGGTCGGCGGGGCCTCGGGGACGCCGCTGCAGGTCGAGCGGGCTGCAGGCCGGACGTGGGTTCAGCCTGTCGCTGTGCCCTTCCGGGATGCCGACGGGCGGCCACGCGTGCTGGCGCAGCTGCGCGACGTCACGCCGGCACTCGAGCGGCAGCAGCTCCTCGAGAGCTTAGCTCGCCGCACTGATGCGGCACGCGAGGAGGAACGGCGCCGTGTCGCTCGCGACCTGCATGACGGTCCGCTGCAGTCGCTGATGCTGTTGTGGAGGAGCCTCGACGCCGTCGATGACCCGACCCGTGGGGCGGACGACCACGTGCTGGTGGAAGCCCGGAGGCGCGCCGAAGAGGTCGCCGATGAGCTCCGCCGCTTCAGCCGCGATCTGCGCCCGTCGATTCTTGACGATCTCGGCTTGGCGCCCGCCCTGAAGGCGGAGGCCGCGGCTCTTGCAGACCGGGCAGAGATCGACGTGGAGTTCGAGTTCGTGGGCGACCAGCATCGCCTTCCGATGGAGGTCGAGCTCACCCTGCTGCGCATCTGTCAGGAGGCGCTGCGGAACATCGAGCGCCACGCAGGGGCGAAGCATGCCGCCGTTCGCCTTGAGCTGGGAGCGGATAGCTACCGGTTGCTGGTTACCGATGACGGGATAGGCGTCAGCATGTTGCCGATAGCGCCGGACCTCGTCGCCGCCGGCCGGCTCGGAGTCGTAGGTATGCAGGAGCGGGCCCGACTTGTCGGCGCCACGTGTTCCATCGGAGCGTCAAGGACGTGGAGCACCGTGGTTGAGGTCGTGGGGCCGACCCCGCTCGACAGGGC
>CAYQQT010000277.1:0-5687 GCA_964419375.1 uncultured bacterium | reverse complement strand
AGCACGTGGACGTGATCGACGATCCGGAGCGCGAGCGGCAGGTTCTGCTCGACGAGGAGGATCGACAGCCCCTCGGCTTTGAGTCGCTCGATCACCCGGCCGACCTCCCGCACCAGAAGCGGGGCAAGGCCTTCGGTGGGCTCGTCCATCAGGAGCAGCTCGGGATTGGTCACCAGCGCGCGGGCGATCGCCAGCATCTGCTGCTCGCCGCCCGACAGCTTCCCGGCCCGATTCTGGGCGCGCTCGCGAAGCCGGGGGAACAGCTCCATCACCCGATCCAGCGTCCAGGGGCCCTTCTTCTCCTTGAAAGCCACGGCGAGGTTCTCGTGCACGCTCAGTGACGGGAAGATCCGCCGGCCCTGGGGGACGAGTCCGAGCCCGAGCCCGACCACGCGGTTCGACGCCCACCCCGTGATGTCGTGATTCTTGAACCGCACGCGTCCCCGACGGGGCGGGGTAAAGCCGACGATGGAGCGGATGAGCGTCGTCTTGCCCATGCCGTTGCGCCCGACGAGCCCCACGACCTGGCCGGGCTCGATCCGGAGCGAGATGCCCTGGAGCACGTAGCTGTCGCCGTAGTACGTGTGGATCTCCTCCACGTCGAGCATCACGAGACTCCCAGGTAGATCTCCTGCACGAGGGGGCTGGCCGTCACGTCGTGGCGCAGGCCGTCGGCCACGACCTTGCCGTAGTGGAGGACGGTGATCCGATCCGTCAGCTCGAAGGCCACGTCCATGTCGTGCTCGATGACGAGCAGCGTGATCGACGGATCGAGCTTCTTGAGCAGCGCCGTCATCATGAGCGACTCCGCCGGCGACAGCCCCGCCGTCGGCTCGTCGAGCAACAGGAGCTTCGGCGCGCCGGCGAGGGCGAGGGCGATCTCCAGCTGTCGCTGCTCGCCATGCGAGAGGTCGCGCACCGTCGCCTGCGCCTTGTCCAGCAGCCCCACGGCGCCCAGCACGCTCCGCGCGCGCTCGAAGACCACCGGATAGCGGTGCAGGCCGCGGTGCAGGTGGAGCTTGAGCGGGAGCAGCGCCTGGGCGGCGAGCAGGCAGTTCTCCATGACGGACAGGCGCGGGAAGAGGTTCGTGATCTGGTACGTGCGCGCGAGTCCGCGGGCCGCGCGCCGATGAGGCGCCAGTCGTGTGATGTCCCGCCCAAACAGCTCGATCCGTCCGCTCGTCGGCAGCTGCTCGCCGCTGATGAGGCTGAACAGGGTCGTCTTGCCGGCCCCGTTCGGCCCGATGATCGCCCGGCGTTCCCCTTGCTCGACCGAGAGGCTCACGCCGTTGACGGCGCTCAGCCCGCCGAACGACTTGCAGACGCCCTCCAGGCTCAGGACCACCATCGTCAGGTCGCCGACCGCTGAAGGCGGAGCCGCGACCACCGTCCCCACTGCTTCAATGCACCCACGATGCCCTCGGGCGCGTACCGGATCGTGAAGATATAGACGATGCCGAGGAGCAGGAGCCACCGATGGGTGTAGACGGACACGAGATTCTTGAGGAGCACGATCACGGCCGCGCCCACCGACGCTCCGAAGAGCGTTCCCCGGCCACCCAGCGCCACCATCAAGAGGATTTCGATGGACACGGCCAGATCGAGATCGGAGGGCGACACGAAGCCGTTGTAGTGAGCCCACAGCACGCCGGCGAACCCGGCCACGCCGCCCGAGATGACGAAGGCGATGTACTTGTGCAGCCACACGTTGTAGCCGAGGGTGCGCATGCGAGATTCACTCTCGCGAATTCCGACCAGCGTGTGCCCGAAGGGCGAGCGGACGATCACGCGCAGCACGAGCAGGGCGAGCGCGAAGCCGACGAGCACGAGGTAATAGAAGGGGACCGCCTTGGTGAAGGACCACGGCAGACCGAGGTCGGGGCGCGGCACGTTGGCGATCCCGTTGTCGCCCTTGGTCAATGACACCCAGCGATTGGCCAGTCCCCACACCACCATGCCGAGGGCGAGGGTGATCATCAGGAAGTACACGCCCGTCGCGCGCAGCGCCACCAGCCCGAAGATCGCGGCCACCACCGCCGCGAGCGCGATGCCGACCACGAGCGTCGTCCAGAAGCCCGCCTTGTACTGTGTGGCGAGGATGCCGACGCTGTAGGCGCCGAGGCCGAGGTAGGCGGCGTGCCCCAGCGAGGAGAGCCCCGTGTATCCCAGGATGAGGTCGAGGCTCATGGCGAGGATCGAGTAGATCAAGGTCTGCGTGAGCAGCGTGAGCAGAAAGGGCGGGAGGAAGGGCGGCCCCACCGCGAGGAGCAGCAGAAGCCCGGTAAACCCGAGCCTTCGCCACCACACGCCGGCCGCTGTGTCCACGGCCTAGGCGCGCCCGAACAGCCCGGTGGGACGAACAGCGAGGATCGCCGCCATCGGAGCGAAGAGGGTGAAGTAGGAGAGCTCCGGGAACAGCGCCTTGCCGAAGTTGTCGAGCAGCCCGACCAAGAGACTGCCCACGAGCGCCCCCTTCAGGCTCCCCATGCCTCCCACGATGACGACCACGAAGGCGTACGACAGGATCTCGAAGTCGGCTCCGGGATAGACGCCAAGGAAGCCTCCCGCCACCACGCCCGACACCGCCGCCAGCGCCGCCCCCAGGGCGAACACCCCCAATGAGATGACCGAGACGTTGATGCCGACCCCCCGTGCCATCTCCGCATCGTCGACGGCGGCACGCATCTGGGCTCCCACCCGCGTGCGCTCGACCACCAACCACAAGATCAGTGCCACCGCCGCCGCCACCACGATGATGAAGATCCGGTAGACCGGGAAGAAGAACATCCCGAGCTGGTACCGCCCGGAGAGGAGGGCGGGCACCCGGACGTTATACGGGTCACCGCCCCACATGAGCAGGGCGAGGTCCTGGAAGATCAGGGCGAGCCCCATGGTGGTGAGGACCTGCGCCAGCTCTTGCCCGTTCAACCCCTTCAGAAAGCGGTCCCACTCCACGATGCCCAGGGCCGCGATGATCACGGCCGCGCCCAGCAGGGCGACGACGTAGCTGCCCGTGTACTGGAGGATCGTGACCGCGACGTAACAGCCCAGCAGATAGTGCGAGCCGTGGGTCATGTTGACGATCCGCATCATTCCGAAGATCAGCGAGAGGCCGCCCGCGAGCAGGAACAAAAGGGCCCCGTACGACACGCCGTTGAAGAGCTGGGTGACCCAGAACTCCATGGTGTGTCGTCAGGCTAGCCTGGGAAGGATCCCGGTCCGCACGGCGCGGATTCTACTACGAATCCACCCCTCAGCCAGTGTGCCCTGGGAGCGCGCGGTCCAGCGCGGCGATGAGATCAGGCAGTTCTTCGTCGAGGATCTTCCAGACGACGTCATAGTTCACCGTGTCGTACCCGTGCACGATGCGGTGACGAGTGTTGATGATGTCTTGCCAGGGGATATCGTCATACCGTGCGCGCCCTTCCTGTGTGACACGGTTCGCGGCCTCTCCGATGATTTCCAGGATGCGGGTGACGGCAAGCTGCAGCATGCGATCAGTATCGATATCGGATCGCGATCGGCCGCGCACCATGACCACGGCTTCCCGTGCATGGTCGAGCATGTGGCGCATGGGCACCGTGTCATCCCGCCTCGACATACAACTCCTCGGCTTCGGCCAGCACCTCGTCGCGAAAGTACTTGCTGAGCTCGTTCGGCGTTTTCAAATCGACGCGCCGACCCAGAATGTCCGACAGCTCGTCCTGCATCCTGACGAACGCGAAGCCCGGGGTCCTGCCCACCTTGAATTCGACGAGAACGTCCACATCACTGTCCAGCGTGAAGTCGTCGCGGAGTACCGAACCGAAGAAGGCCAGACGGCGAATGTGGTGGCGCCGGCAGAAGTCGGCGATTCGGTCACGCGGAATGTCGATGCGCACGCGGCCCGACGTCATGGCACCGAAATGACGTAGACGACGATGGCGCCCGCGACCGCGGCTACTTCAGATCCTTCACTTCGGGCCACGCGCGGTCCATCAGGTCGAGGGCGTCGAGCTCGCAGTCGGCGATGCGTCCCAGCACGTCACCGGCGGCGCCGAGGTTTTCCTCGTAGCGCAGCTTGCGGAAGAGATTCGACGACTCTTCCATACGGTCGCCCGCCTCCGCCACCAACTTGCCGTTGAGCCCGCGCTTGCCGAGCTCGGCGGCCACGCGCCGCAGGTAGCCGGCGGCGCCCGCGCGTCCGAGCACGCCGTGATTGGGAATGTTGCCCTGCACGAAGAGCTTGCGTGTCTCTCCCGCCGGCGTGACCACGTCCTTGAGACGGCCGGCGCGGATCGCCTCCGCGCACCGCACCATGCCGGGCGCGCCGGTCTCCCAGTGCGGGATCTGCCACTGGTTGCCGAAGAGCGCGTAGGGCTTGGGGTACTCGCCGCGCAGGATCTTGAGGTTGCGCCGGAAGCTGGCGCGGATGGAGGCGGCCACGTCCCAGGACGGATCGCGTCCTGGCTCCACCCACATCATCTGATAGGGCCCGTAGCCGTCGTGCAGGCTCCACTCGCCGCCGAAGGGATAGTGCGACGGCCACTCGGTGTAATGGCCGCCCTCCCGCTGCGCCGCCTCCTCCCACGCGCGCCGGAAGACGGGGATCGGACACTCGTAGCGCGCGTACGGCAGGATGTCGTTGGGCTCGTAGACGGTCACCGTCTGGCGCTCGAGGTCGTAGCCGGCAATGACGATGTGATGCCCGAAGCCCGGCCCCGGCCGCACCTTCAGCACGTGCGCCAGGCGCGGCGACGTGGGCGCGCCGTAGGGCAGGATCAGGCTGTAGTGCGTGCCCACCTGCACGGGCAGCCCGCGGTCGACGAGACCACGCAGCCGGGCCCACGCGCCGTCCCAGCCGTCCGCGTCGTCTTCTTCCCAGTGCGCGCGGAAGCCGAGCGCCTTCGGCGTGTACTCCCACAGCTCGTGGAAGGCGCCCGCGCCGCCGTTGAAGGCGGGATTGCCCCAGGCAGGACACCAGCGAAACGAAAAGCCGTCGCCGCTGGTGCCGTCCGCGAAGAGCACGTCGGGCTCGCCCTGCTGTCGGAGCATGCCGAGCATGCCGGTGATGTAGCAGCGGCCGGAGTTGGCGTCCTGGGGATACCCGCGCGGCCCGTCCCAGGTCATCGAGTAGTAGGACTCGGCGTACTCCTTGATCTCCGGCATGGCGGGCTCCTCTTCGTGGCGAGCGTTGCTGGCGCGGCTGGTCATCGGCCCCGCGTCGCACTACGATAGGCGCGGACGTCGGCACCAGTCAAGCCGCCGGCCCTCGCCGGCAAGGAGACGGACATGTTCACACCGCTCGGCATCGATCACGTCGTCCTGCGCGTGCGCGACCAGGGCGTGTCGCAGCGCTTCTACACGGACATGCTCGGCTGCACGCTGGACCACGTCAACGAGCGCGTGTCGCTCGTGCAGCTGCGCTTCGGCGAGCAGCTCATCGATCTCTTCCCCGCCGATCCCGCCGCGCCCCCGCCCGCCCCCGGCACGGGGATGGACCACTTCTGCCTGTCCATCAAGTGCGACGACCTCGGCCGCGTGCGCAAGGAGCTGAGCGCGCGCGGGGTCACGGTGGACGGCGAGGTGGTGGAGCGGCGCGGCTCGTACGGGACGGGACCGTCGCTGTACATTCGCGATCCGGACGGCTATCAGATCGAGCTCAAGCCGCGGTAGGATAGCGACCGCAACCAACCTTCTTCGCACGG
>CAYQQT010000276.1:0-5730 GCA_964419375.1 uncultured bacterium | reverse complement strand
TTACAACGCGTTCCGATGGGCTACACGGTGTCGAACCCGAAGCCCATGGTCCGTGTGTGATAGTGCAGGCCCCCGTCCTGGACGATGAGGAAGAGGGCGCGCTCGGCGCCGGTGTTGTGGTGCGAGTGCGGCGCGGCGGGGGGCGTGATCATCGTCGCGTAGCGCTGCCAGTCGATACGCTGGCCGCCCACCATCGAGTGGCAGCCGTCGCCGCGGACGATGAGCGTCACGGCCACCGCGTTGTGGTGGTGGGGGCGTTGCGATTCACCGGGCGGTAGCGAATTCATCGCGAGCGTGAACGCGGGCAGCACGGTGTGCTCGCTGGCGCGCGCCCGGCTGCTGAACGTCACCGCCTTGCCGGTGGCGGATTTCTCGGGCGGCAGCGCGTAGATCGCCTCCAGCTCGCGGAGGATCTCGGCGCCGGGGTAGTGCACGGGCTCGATGGCGGCCTGGGCGGGCGCGGGCGGGCGCACGTGCATGAAGGCGAGCTGGGGCTCGTCGGTGACCACCCACAGCACGCTGTCGACGCCAAGCGCGGCGTGGCTGGCCGCGCCGCCGCCGGGCAGGCAGAAGACGTCGCCCGCCGTCCACGCGATGGCGCCGTCGTCCCCGCGCGTCTCCCCCTCGCCGGTGATGACGTAGTAGATCTCGCCGCTGGCGGCGAAGCGTGTGGAGAGTTTTTCACCGGCGCGGATACGCGCGTAGCGGGCGAGGATGAGCGGCGTGGTGGCCGGCGACGGCAGCCCCAGCTCGGCGCCCGCGTCGAGGGCGACGAGGCCGGTGGCGGCGGAGCCGTCGAACGCGGCATCGCGCTCGGCGACGAACGTGCGCGGCGTCACCGCGGGACGGGCGATGTTGAAGCCGTCCGCGGAGGAGTGATAGCGGGCGCGGCGGGTGAACTCGGTGTCCATCAGCACACCAGCGCCGCGCGCGTGATGGTGGTGGTGTCACGGCTGTGCCACTCGGATTGCTCGAAGGCGTCGTTGATCTTCTCGAGCGGGTAGGTGTGGGAGATGAGCTTCTCGAACGGCCACCGCGTCTTGTTCCGGACCAGGAAGTCGAGCGCCTGGGGGA
The DNA here is from genome assembly GCA_964419375.1 of uncultured bacterium. Classification (GTDB taxonomy): domain Bacteria; phylum Methylomirabilota; class Methylomirabilia; order Rokubacteriales; family CSP1-6; genus JBBDXO01. The sequence continues at coordinate 4,656 of CAYQQT010000276.1, read as the reverse complement.
TCACCCACGCGTCGTACATGATCACGCCCACGATCTTCTTGGCGCCCCACACGAGCTGCGCCGGCTCCAGCTCCACCTTGGCGCCGCGACTGATGGTGCCGATCTCCAGATAGGTACCTCCGGCGCGCAGCATCTCGATGCCCTCGGGGATGACGGCGGGGAAGCCCACGAAGTCGCACGCCACGTCCACGCCGTTGCCGCCGGTGGCCTTGCGTACCATGTTCACGCGGTCCTTCTTGTCCGTGATCTCCTTGATGTTGATGGTGTGGTCGGCGCCGAACTGCCTGGCGAGCTCGAGGCGTCCCGCGAGCTGGTCGATCACGATGACGGTGGCGGCGCCCATGTCCTTGGCCACCGCCGCCGCCTGGATGCCGAGGCCGCCCGCGCCCTGGATGGCCACGCTGCCGCCGAACTTCAGCCCCGCCTGGTGCAGACCGAAGATGACCTGGGAGAGCGCGCAGTTCACGGGCGACACGAGCTCGTCGGAGAGGGCGTCGGGAACGGCGAAGATGGCGCCGCCCGGTCGCAGGTAGTAGTACTCGGCGAAGGCGCCGTGGAAGTGCGGGAACTCCGAGGGCCCGCGCGGGCGCTCGATCTTGGCCGGGCACGACGCGGGCTCCTTCATGAGGCACGCGTAGCAGCGGCCGCACGGGTAGAAGTACGCGTAGGCCACGCGGTCGCCTTCCCGCAGGGGACGGCCGAGCGAATCGCTCTTCACGCGGGAGCCCAGCTTGGCCACGCGCCCCGTCATCTCGTGGCCGAAGATCCAGCCGTCCTGGGGCAGCTTCAGCGGCGCGTCACCGCGCCAGAAGTGCAGGTCCGAGCCGCACACGTTGGCGAGCGAGACCTTGATGAGGACGGCGTCGGGCTCGATGTCGGGGATGGTGACGTCGCGGATCTCGAAGGGCTTGCCGGGACCGAGGAAGACCGCCGCTTTGCCGGTGCTCGCCATGGAAGAGCTCCTTGTCGGGGTTTAGCGCTCGCGGCCGAGCTCGAAGGTGTCGTGCAGGGCGCGGACGGCGAGCTCCGCGTACTTGTCCTCGATGACGCAGGAGACGGCGATCTCGGAGGTCGAGATCATCTGGATGTTGATGCCTTCCTTGGAGAGGGTGGCGAACATGCGCGCGGCCACGCCGGAATGGCTGCGCATGCCCACGCCCACGATGGAGACCTTGGCCACCCGCTCGTCGGCCACGATGCCCTGCGCGCCCACCTTGCGGGCGATCTCCTCCAGCGCCGCCTGCGCGCGCGCGTGGTCGCCGCGGGGCAGCGTGAAGGAGATGTCCGTGAACCCGTCGCGGCTGATGTTCTGCACGATCATGTCCACCACGATGTTGCGGGCGGCGACGGAGCCGAAGACCTGGGCCGCGATGCCGGGGCGGTCGGGCACGCGCAGGAGCGAGATCTTGGCCTGCCCCTTGTCGTGCGTGATGCCGGTGACGAGGACTTCCTCCATGCCCGTTTCCTCTTTCATCACCATCGTGCCCCCTTCCGGCTTGAACGCCGATCGCACGTGCACGGTGACGCCGTACTTCTTGGCGAACTCCACCGAGCGCGCCTGCAACACTTTGGCGCCCAGGCTCGCCATCTCCAGCATCTCGTCGTACGCCACCCGCGGCAGCTTGCGGGCGTCGGGCACGAGGTTGGGGTCGGCGGTGTACACGCCGTCGACGTCCGTGTAGATCTCGCACACGTCGGCCTTCACCGCCGCCGCCAGCGCCACCGCGGTGAGGTCGGAGCCGCCGCGCCCGAGCGTCGTGATCTCGTCGGTATCGCTCAGGCCCTGGAAGCCCGCCACCACCACGATCTCGCCCGCGTCGAGGGCGGCGCGCGCGCGCTCGGGCGTGATCTGTACGATACGCGCCTTCGTGTGCCCGTGATCCGTGCGCATGCCCACCTGCGGGCCCGTGAGCGAGCGCGCCTTGAGGCCGAGCGACTGCAGCGCCATGGCGAGGAGCGCGATGGTGACCTGCTCGCCCGTGGCCAGCAGCATGTCCATCTCGCGCGGCTCCGGCGTGGCGGCGACCTGGTGCGCGAGCGCCACGAGGCCGTCCGTGGTCTTGCCCATCGCGGAGACCACGACGATGAGCTGGTTGCCGGCGGCGCTCGCCGCCACGCGACGGGCGACGTTCTTGATCCTGTCCGCATCGGCGACGGAGGAGCCGCCGTATTTCTGCACGATGAGCGCCATGGGCGTGAGCAATCTACACGACGGCCGCGCGTAGTGTAAAGCGCGCGGGGGCGTGCGAAAATGTGTCCTGCACCGATCCCGGGAGGTGGGGATGAGCCGACAGCACGAGCACGAGCACGATCACGACCACGATCACGGTCACGACCACGACGACGAGCCCGGCACGCACGGCGCGCCCCTCACGGAGACGCAGCTGCGGGTGCGAGCACTGGAGTCGCTGCTCGTGGAAAAGGGGCTGGTGGATCCCGCCGCCCTCGACGCCCTCATCGACAACTACGAGACGAAGGTCGGCCCCCGCAACGGCGCCCGCGTGGTCGCGCGCGCCTGGGTCGATCCCGAGTACAAGAGGCGGCTGCTCGCCGACGGCAGCGCCGCCATCGCGGAGTTCGGCTTCACCGGCCGCCAGGGCGAGGACATGGTCGCGCTCGAGAACACGCCCAAGGTCCACAACGTCGTCGTGTGCACGCTCTGCTCCTGCTACCCGTGGCCGGTGCTCGGCCTGCCGCCCGTGTGGTACAAGTCGGCGCCCTACCGCTCGCGGGCCGTCATCGACCCGCGCGGCGTGCTGAAAGAGTTCGGCACGGAGATCGGCGACGACGTCGAGGTGCGCGTGTGGGACAGCACCGCCGAGCTGCGCTACCTCGTGCTGCCCGAGCGGCCCGCGGGAACGGAGGGCATGAGCGAGGAGCAGCTGGCGGACCTGGTGACCCGCGACGCCATGATCGGCGTTCGCCGGGTGAAAGGGCCGCGGCGATGAACGGCGCGCACGACATGGGCGGCATGCACGGCCTGGGGCCGATCGTGCACGAGGATCTCGAGCCGTGGTTTCACGAGGCGTGGGAGCGGCGGGCCTTCGCCATCACGCTGGCGGCGGGGTTCCTCGGGAAATGGAACCTGGACATGGGGCGCTATGCGCGCGAGCAGATGCCGGGTGCTGCGTACCTGTCCACGAGCTACTACGAGCACTGGCTGTACGGGCTGGAGAAGCTGCTGGTGGAGAAGGGCCTCCTCACGCGCGAGGAGATCGACGCCCGCATGGCCGAGCTGCGAAAGGCGGCGCGCTGATGCCGGTGCTGCGGGCCGCGGACGTCGGCAAGGTGCTCCTCAAGGGCGGGCGCGCCCGCGTGGACGAGCCGGTGCCGCCGCGCTTCAAGGCGGGCGACTCCGTGAGGGCGCGCAACATCAACCCGGTGGGACATACGCGCCTGCCGCGTTACGCGCGGGGCCGGCAGGGCGTGATCGACCGCGATCACGGCGTCTTCGTCTTTCCCGACACGCACGCGATGGGGCAGGGACCGAAGCCGCAGCACTGCTACGCGGTGCGCTTCGCCGCGCGCGAGCTGTGGGGGCCGGAGGCCTCCGCCCGCGACTTCATCTACATCGACCTGTGGGACGACCACCTGGATCCGGCGTGAGCGCTCCCGATCTCACCGTGCTGCCGGCGATCCCCCGTGACGAGGACGGCCCCGTGTTCCGCGCGCCGTGGGAGGCGCAGGCCTTCGGCATGGCGGTGGCGCTGCACGAGCGCGGCCACTTCGCCTGGAAGGAATGGGCGGCGCGCCTGAGCGACGAGATCGCGGCCGCGCAGAGACGGGGCGAGCACGACGACGGCCAGCGGTACTACCACTACTGGCTGAGCGCCCTCGAAAAGCTCGTCGCCGACAAGCGTCTCGTGCTCGCCGACGAGCTGCGCACGCGCAAGGACGAATGGGAGCGCGCCGCGCGCGCCACGCCGCACGGCCAGCCCATCGAGCTTCCGCCCCGTCCGTAGCGGATTATTCATGAGCGGCGAGGGTCGGGCTCCGGGGGTCCGGCGACCACGTGGATGGTGGCCGCCTCGAACCGGGGGTCGAGGAGCGCCACGGCTTTGCCGGGGCGCTGCCGAGTGCTTGGGGATTGGGGGGCCCGTCGAGGCCCCTCATCCAATTAATCGAGAGGGAAACGGGTCCCTGCACCCCGAAGCCCGACCCGCCCCCGCCGAACGCACGGCCCGCGCACCGCTCATGAATAGCCCAGGCTAGTGGCCGATCTCGCCGCGCCGTTCGATGTCTACCGCGATGTCGTGCGGCCGGAGTGGATCGATAGCAACCGGCACATGAACATGGGGTACTACCTGGTCGTGTTCGACTACGCCACGGACGAGTTCTTTCGGTGGGCGGGGCTGGACGAGGCGCACCGGCGCCGTGAGCGCGTGACGACGTTCTGCGTGGAAGCGCACGTGACGTATCACCGTGAGGTCCGCGAGGGCGATCCGCTGCGCTTCACCTCGCTGCTGCTCGGCCACGATGCCAGGCGGCTGCACTACATCCACGCCATGTACCACGCCGCCGAAGGCTACCTGGCGGCCACCAACGAGCTGATGTCCCTGCACGTCAGCGAGGACACGCGCCGCGGCGCCCCCATGGCGCCGGACGTGCTCGCCCGGCTGGCTGCGATCCAGGCGGCGCACGATGCGGTGCCGCGGC
>CAYQQT010000275.1:0-5733 GCA_964419375.1 uncultured bacterium | reverse complement strand
CGCGACCGCGCGCACGCCGTGGCCGCGCGCCTCGTCGACGACCTTGGAGGCGGCCGCGCGATCGTCGAGATAGTTCACCGCGACGTGGGCGCCCTCGCGCGCGAGAGCGAGCGCGACGGCGCGCCCGATGCCCTGCTGCGCGCCCGTCACGAGCGCGACCCTGTTCTTGAGCCGCATGCGGATCCTCCTTGCCGTCCCCGCGCATGGAGAAGATACAGCCGCTCCCGCCGGCAAGGCAAGCGGGCGTCGCCGTTGACTTTGTGCGGACATACGGATAAATTCAGCGGCGCCGTGGGACCGCGGGGCGGACCGCGACGATGTGCCGTACGTCCCCTCGAAAGATCTGGAGGCTCTCAGACGATGACTCCCGCCGCACGGCTGCGCCAGCGTCTCGCGCACCCCGGACTGATCCTCGCGCCCGCGTGCGCGACGCCGATGAGCGCGCTCGTCGCGCAGCAGGAAGGCTTCCTCGGTGAGCCGCTCCACACGATGCGCACGGTGCGCGAGCTCGAGCAGGTGGGCGCGGCGGCCGTTCACATCGAAGACCAGATCTTCCCGAAGCGCGCGCACTACCACCGCGACTACCGCGAGCACGTCATCCCGGCGGAGGCCATGGTCGAGAAGATCGCGTACGCCGTGCAGGCCCGGCGCCACCCGGACTTTCTCGTGATCGTGCGCACCGACGCCATGCAGACGGACGGCTACGCGGAAGGGGTGCGGCGGGCGCGGCTCTACGCGGAGGCGGGCGCCGACATGGTGATGCTGTTCCCGAAGACGGCGGAGGAGGCGCGCCAGGCGCCACGCGACTGCGGGGTGCCGCTCGTCTACGTCAACAGCACCGGTAACCGCACGGGGCGGCCGTTCTACACCACCGCCGAGCTCGAGCCGCTCGGCTACCGGATGTGCGTCGATGCGATCAGCCTCACCCTGGCGACCTATCTCGCGGTGAAGGCGTGCCTGTCGGAAATCAAGCGGACGGGAATGAGCGGGATCGACCCGCACACCGCGCGCGACGCGCGCCTCGGCGTGGAGCGGGTCATCGGACTCGAAGAGCACTACCGGATCGAAGAGAACACGGTCGAAGGAAAAGGAGCGCAGCGATGATCAGACTGATGGTGGCCGCGGTGCTGGCAATGAGCCTCGCCCTCGTGTCCGAGGGCACGGCGCAGCAGACACAGGAGCTTCGGATCGGGCTGGTGCTGCCGTTCACGGGGCCGGCGGCGCTGCTCGCCGACGAGGGATTCGCGGGCGCCGACATCGCGCGCGAGATCATCAACGAGCGCGGCGGCGCGCTGGGCCGGAAGGTCGTCTTCGTGAAGGCCGACGCGCCCGACCCCGCCTCGGGCGTGAACGAGGTGGAGCGCCTCATCAACCGCGAGAAGCTCACCGTGATCCTCGGCAGCTACGCGAGCAGCATCTCGCTCGCGACCACGCAGGCCGCGGAGAAGAACGGCGTCTTCTACTGGGAGTCCTGGGCGGCCGCGGACACCGTCACCGAGCGCGGCTTCAAGTACACCTTCCGGGTCACGCCCAAGGTCTCCTTCTTCGGGATCAGCGCCGCGGACTACGCGGCCACCACGATCGCGAAGGCGCTCGGCGCGTCGCCGAAGACATTGAAGATCGCGGTCGTCCACGAGGACTCCGCCTTCGGGACGGGCGGGGCGAACGCGGCCGAGAAGAAGGCGAAGGAGCACGGCTTCACGGTGGTGCTGAAGGAGTCGTACCGGCAGACGACGGCGGACCTCTCGCCGCTCATCATCAAGCTCAAGAACGCGCAGCCCGACATCGTGATCGCGTCGGGCTACGTCAACGACGCGATCCTGGTGCGCAAGCAGGCCAAGGAGCTCGGCCTCTCCGTGAAGGCGTGGATCGGGCTCGGCGCGGGCTACGGGCTGCCCGACTTCGCCAAGGCCGTCGGCGACGACGTGAACGGCCTCTTCAACACGGAGTCGCCGGGCGCCATCAACGTGGCCGGGCTCGCCCCCGAGGCGGCCGCCCTCTACAAGGAGTTTCGCGCGCGCTTCCTGAAGCGCAAGGAGCGCGAGCCCACCACGAACTCGAACGTCGGCTTCATCGGCGCGTGGACGCTCATGAAGCACGTCATCCCCGCCGCCGGCGGCCTCGAGCCCGACAAGCTGCGCGCGGCCGCCCTCAAGCTGGACCTGCCGGACAACACGCTCGTGAACGGCTGGGGCATGAAGTTCAACGAGGAGGGCACGAACGTGCGCGCCCGCACGACGATGATGCAGTGGCAGGGCGGGAAGCTCGTCACCGTGTTCCCGGAGAACCTGTCCACCGGAAAGCCGACGATGATTCCGCTCCCCCGGCGCTGATCTGACGGATCTCGCCCAGATCCTCGTCTCCGGGCTCCTGCTCGGAGGCATCTACGCGCTCGTCAGCGTGGGGCTCACGCTGGTGTTTGGCGTCATCAGGCTCGTCAACTTCGCCCATGGCGAGTTCCTGATGCTCGCCATGTACCTCACGTACTTCCTGTTCCAGCACCTCGGGCTCGATCCGCTCCTCGCGATGTTCATCGTGGCGCCGGCCATGTTCCTCTACGGCGCGTTCATCGAGCGTCTGATCATCGTGCCCACGCTCGGCGCGCCGCACGTCGTGCAGGTCTTCGCGACGCTCGGCGTGTCGCTCGTCATGCAGAACCTCGCGCTGTTCTTCTGGTCGGCGAACCTCCGCTCGGTGACGACGTGGTACTCCACCGCGACCTTCGCGGTGGGGCCCGTCTTCGTGAGCGTCCCCCGGCTCGTCGCCTTCGCGGTGGCCTTCGCCATCGCGCTGGTGCTCTACGTGTTCCTCCGCACGACCTGGCTCGGCAAGGCGATCCAGGCCACGGCCCAGCATCGCCACGCGGCGATGCTGATGGGGGTGGACGTCGGCCGCGTCTATCGCGTCACCTTCGCGCTCGGCTCGGCGTGCGTCGGCATCGCGGGCGCGCTGCTCCTGCCGATCTTCCCCGTCTACCCGCAGATCGGCGTCGACATGATCCTCGTCGCCTTCGTGATCGTCGTGCTGGGCGGGCTCGGGAGCGTGCCCGGCGCCATGCTCGGCGGGCTCATCATCGGCGTGGTGGAGACGGCGAGCGGCTACGTCATCGAGACGAACTGGAAGCAGGCCGTCTACTTCGTGCTCTTCATCGGCATCCTCGTGCTCCGGCCCGCCGGCCTCTTCGGCGTGCGGGGCACGGAAGAGCTCGGCACGAAGTGATGCGCGGCCGGCTCGCCCGCCACGCGCCCGCCGTGCTCGTGGTGGCGGCGCTGGCGGCCGTGCCCCTCGTCGTCACGAACAACTACTACCTCGACAGCATCATCCTGATCTTCTTCTGGGGCAGCATGGCGGCCGCGTGGAACCTCGTGGGGGGCTACGCCGGCCAGCTCTCGCTCGGCCACACCGCGTTCTTCGGCATCGGCGCCTACGCGTCCTCGATCCTCTTCGCGCGCTACGCGCTCACGCCATGGCTCGGGCTCCTCGTGGGCGCGGGGCTCGCCACCGTGTTCGCGGTGTTCGTCGGGCTCGTCTGCTTCCGGCTGCGGGGGCCGTTCTTCGCGATCGTCACCATCGCGTTCGCCGAGGTCGGGCTCATCGTCGCCTCGAGCCTGCGGGACCTCACCAAGGGCACCGAGGGGTTCAACATCCCCTTCCGGCCGGCGTTCGAGAACATGCTCTTCCGCGGCAAGGTCGGCTACTTCTACCTCTTCCTCGGGTACGCGGTGCTCCTCTACGTGATCTCGCGCGCGGTCGAAGAGTCGAAGCTCGGCTATTCCCTCATCGCCTTCCGCGAGGACGAGGAGGCGGCGCGCATGCTCGGGGTGCCGACGGTGCGCGTGCGGCTCATCGCCCTCGGCGCGAGCGCGGCGCTCACCGCCGTCGGCGGCACGCTGTACGCGCAGTACTACCAGTTTCTCGATCCGGCGTCGACGTTCGGCATCAACTTCTCGATCCAGGTGGCGCTGCTCACGATGGTGGGCGGCATCGGCACGGCGGTCGGTCCGTTCTTCGGGGCGCTCCTGATGACGCCGCTCGGGCAGTTCTTCCGGGCGTGGCTCGGCGGCGGCGCCGCGGGCCTGTACCTCGCGCTCTACGGTTTCGCGCTCATTCTCGTCGTGCTCTTCCTGCCCCACGGCATCGTGCCGGAGGTGCGACGGCGGCTCGGGCGCCGCGCGCACGAGGAGGACGACGACGATGCTGCTTGAGCTCTCGGGGATCGCGAAGCGCTTCGGCGGGCTCGAGGTGATCCGCCGCATGGACTTCGGCGTGGCGCCGGGCGAGATCGTCGGTCTGATCGGCCCCAACGGGGCGGGCAAGACGACGATCTTCAACCTCGTCATGGGCGTCTACCGGCCTGACAGCGGACGCATCGTGTTCGACGGCACGGACATCACCCGCGCCGCCACGGAGGACATCTGCCGCCTCGGGATCGCGCGCACCTTCCAGGTGGTGAAGCCGTTCGGCAACCTGACGACCTGGCAGAACGTGATGGTGGGCGCGTTCCTCCGCGTGCGCCGGACGCAGGAGGCGCGGGCGTGGGCCGCCGAGACGCTGAAGCTCGTCGGCCTGTGGCCCCGCCGTCACGAGCTCGCGCGCGGGCTCACGATCGGGCTGCGCAAGCGCCTGGAGGTCGCCCGCGCGCTCGCCACCCGGCCGCGGCTGCTCCTGCTCGACGAGGTCGTGGGCGGTCTCAACCCCACCGAGGTGCAGAGCATGATCGCGCTCGTGCGCGAGGTGCAGGCGCAGGGCGTGAGCGTGCTGATCATCGAGCACGTCATGGCGGCCGTGATGTCGCTCTCGGACCGCATCATCGTGCTGCACCACGGCGAGAAGATCGCGGAGGGCCCACCGGCCCACGTCGCGCGTCATCCGGACGTGGTCCAGGCCTATCTCGGCGAGGAGTACCTGCTCGCATGACGCCACTCCTCGCGCTGCACGACGTCGACGCGCACTACGGAGATTTACAAGCGCTCTTCGGCGTCTCGCTCGAAGCGCACGAGGGCGAGATCGTCGCGATCGTCGGCGCCAACGCGGCCGGGAAGAGCACCACGATCAACGTCATCTCCGGGCTCGTCCGCACCACGGCGGGCCGCGTGGAGCTCGGCGGCGAGCGCATCGATCGCGTACCGCCGCACCGGATCGTCGAGCACGGCATCGTGCAGATCCCGGAGGGGCGCCAGCTCTTCCCGTACATGACGGTGGCGCAGAACCTCGAGATGGGCGCCTACACGCCGGCGGCGCGGGAGCGCCGGCACGAGACGCTCGAGGAAGTGTTCGAGCTGTTGCCGCTCCTGCGCGAGCGGCGCGATCAGCTCGCGGTGCAGCTCTCCGGCGGCGAGCAGCAGATGTGCGCGATCGCGCGCGGGCTCATGGCGCGCCCGCGCCTGCTCATGCTCGACGAGCCCTCGCTCGGGCTCGCGCCGCTCTTCGTCCAGCGGTGCTTCGACATCGTGCGGCGCATCCACGAGCGCGGCGTGACCGTGCTCATCGTCGAGCAAAACGTGCACCACGTGCTGAGCCTCGCGAGCCGCGCGTACGTGCTCGAGAACGGGCGCGTGGTCATGGCGGGGCCGGGGCCGACCCTCCTGCGGGACGAGGGCCTGCGCCGCGCCTACATGGGGATGTGAATGGGACGTCTCGACGGCAAGACGGCGCTGGTGGCGGGGGCGGGCGGTGGCATCGGGGGCGCGGGCGCGACCATGCTCGCGCGCGAGGGAGCGGCGGTCGTCTGCG
>CAYQQT010000274.1:4615-5749 GCA_964419375.1 uncultured bacterium | reverse complement strand
CTCGTGCACCTTCGCGCGCACGTTGGGCTCCACGCGGGCGACGAGGCTGGCGCCGCCCGCCTTCACGTCGAGCAGGATCTCGGCGCCGAGGGGTTCCACCACGTCCACCACGGCGTCGAACGTGTACTGGGCGGGATCGGCGCCGGAGGCGATGTGCAGGTCCTCCGGGCGCACCCCGAGCGTCATGCGCTCGCCCTTGTGGGCCCGCACGACGTTGGCGCGCGCGGGCGGCACCTGCACGCGGAAGCCCTGGCTCTCCGCGCTGAAGGTGCCGTTGCTGTCCGTGATGGTGACGTCCATGAAGTTCATGGCCGGCGATCCGATGAAGCCCGCCACGAACTTGTTGGCGGGCTTGCCGTAGAGCTCCATCGGCTCGCCCACCTGCTGGATCCAGCCGTCCTTCATCACCACCACGCGGTCGCCGAGGGTCATGGCCTCCACCTGGTCGTGGGTGACGTAGATGGCGGTCGTCTCCAGGCGGTCGTGCAGCCGCTTCAGCTCCACGCGCATCTGCACGCGCAGCTTGGCGTCGAGGTTGGACAGCGGCTCGTCGAAGAGGAACACCTGGGGATGGCGGACGATGGCGCGCCCCACCGCCACCCGCTGGCGCTGGCCGCCGGAGAGCTGGCGCGGCTTGCGCTTGAGCAGCTCCTGGATGCCCAGGATCTCGGCGGCGTCCTGCACGCGCTTGACGATCTCGGCCTTGGGGAACTTCCGCATCTTGAGGCCGAAGGCCATGTTGTCGTACACGGTCATGTGCGGGTAGAGCGCGTAGTTCTGGAACACCATCGCGATGTCGCGGTCCTTCGGCGGCAGGTCGTTCACGACGCGGTCGCCGATGGAGATCTCGCCCGCGGTGATCTCTTCCAGCCCCGCCACCATGCGAAGGGTGGTGGACTTGCCGCAGCCCGAGGGGCCCACGAGGACCATGAACTCCTTGTCGCGGATGTGGAGGTTGACGTCCTTGACGGCGTGGACTTCGTCGTACTTCTTGTTGAGATCTTTGAGCAGCACCTGCGCCATGGCGTTTGTCTCCCTCAATAGGTTCCCCGGAGTCGGGAGCTCCGGGCTCTGTGATTTCGGCGGGCCCGAGGCCCCGCCGCCGCAGTTTACCTCATGGGGGGCCTCGACGGG
>CAYQQT010000274.1:0-4515 GCA_964419375.1 uncultured bacterium | reverse complement strand
AAGTAGATGTCGCCCCGGATGAGCTCGGAGACCACGCCCACGGGCACGGTCTTGCGCTCGGGGGAGGACAGGAAGATGAGCGCGTAGATGAACTCGTTCCACGACAGCGTGAAGGCGAAGATGCCCGCGGAGAGGATGCCCGGCACCGCGATGGGGAAGATGATCCGCAGCATCGCCCCCACGCGCGTGGCGCCGTCGATGCGCGCGCACTCCTCGAGCTCCTTGGGGATCGTCTTGAAGTACCCCATGAGGAGCCAGGTGCAGAAGGGCACCAGGAACGTGGGATAGGTGAGGATGAGCGCCCACGGCGTGTTGCCGAGCTGGAGGTTGCGGATGATGTCGGCGAGCGGGATGAAGAGCAGCGTGGGCGGCACCAGGTAGGTGACGAAGATGGCCGTCCCCAGCAGGCCCGCGAAGGGGAACTTCAGGCGCGCGAGCGCGTAGCCCGCGAGCAGTCCGCAGAAGAGCGAGATGATCGTGGACACGATGGCGATGAAGAACGTGTTCCACAGCCAGTGCGGGAAGGTCGTGCGCGCGAGAAGGTCCTTGAAGTGGTCGAGCGTGGGCGCCAGCGTCCAGAAGGGCGTGTTGTTGACGTTCCGCCACGACCGGTACAGCTCCGCATCCGGTCGGATGGACGTGATGAACATCCAGTAGAACGGAAACAGTGTCCCGATGAGAAACAACGTGAGGGGAACGTAGAAGTACACCCACTTCTTCCACCGGCGCTCGATGACCATTTATCGGAGCCTTTCGCTGGGATAGGGCCGAGGGTGGCCTGTTCCAGATGGGGCGTGGCTCCGACCTGCCCGGGTGCGCGTTTCGGTGTCCCATCGGGCTGGCGCCCGCCCTCTCCGGTGGGGATGGTGGTTCTTGGTCGTCGGGTCGATCGTGTTCGTGGGGTCGATCGTTGTTCTTCTCATGCGCCTTCGAGCCTTCTCAGGTATCTGAGTTGCAGCCACACCACGATGAGGAGGACGGGGAACATGAAGAGGGAGATGGCGGCGCCTTCGCCGAGGAGGCCGGCGAGGATGCCGATCTGGTAGGCATAGGTGGCGAGCAGGTGGGTGGCGTTGGCGGGGCCGCCGCCCGTCAGCACGTAGATGAGCTGGAAGTCGGAGAAGGTCTGGATGATCGAGAAGACGACCACCACGAGGGTGACCGGCTTCAGCAGCGGCCACGTCACGTGCCAGAAGCGGTACCAGCCGTTGGCGCCGTCGAGGGAGGCCGCCTCGTGCAGGTCGGGGCTGATGGTCTGCAGACCGGCGAGGAGCGTGATGGCGAAGAAGGGCATGCCCCGCCACGTGTTCACGACGATCGCGCACCACATGGCCCAGTCGCCGCTGGAGAGGAAGGGGAGCTTGGTGACGATGAACCCCGACTGATAGAGCATCCAGTTCAGCACGCTGAAGGTGGGATCGAACATCCACCGCCAGGCGAACGTCGAGAGCACGGTGGGGATGATGAAGGGCAGCAGCATGGACGCGCGCACGAGCCGCTTGCCGCGGAAGTTGCGGTTCAGGAGCACCGCCAGCCACATGCCGAGCGCGAGCTTGAAGATGGTCGCCCAGAACGTGTACACGAACGTGTTCTTGAAGGCGGTCTGGAAGATCGAATCGTTCCACGCCTTCACGAAATTCCTGAGCCAGACGAACTCGCCGAGATTACCGACGCTCGTGCTCGTCAACGACAGCCACACGCCCATCACGAACGGATAGGCGATGAACATCCCCAGCAGCGCCACGGTGGGAGTGAGGAGCGCGAAGGCGAGAATGCGCTCGTTCTCGAGGATGCGCGTGCTGCGCGCGGGGCGGGAGGTGCGGGGGTGGGAGAGGGCGATCTCCGCCGCGCCGCCCACACCCCCTGCGATCGGCTTCTTCACATCCTACCCGTAAATCTTGCCGAGCTCGCCGGCGGCCCACTTGACCGCGTCTTCCGCCTTCATGCCCTGCACGGCCTTGGCGTACATGTCCGTGAGGACGTACTTCGAATACGCTTCCGTGGCCTTCGCCGAGGGCGGGCCCGCGAAGCCGATCATCCGCGACGCGCCCGCCGCTGTACGATAGATTTTCATGGCGTCATCGACCTTTGCCCACATGGGATGAGTCTCCCAGTACTTCGTCGAGCCCACCGAGAAGCCTTCGGCAACTTCGAACCACTTGCCAAACTGTTCTTTGCCATGCAGCCACTTCAGCAGGTCTTTGGACAGCTTTGGATTCTTGCCGTACTTCATGACCGCGTGCGAGAAGGCGATGTGGTAGCCGAACGAGCCTGCGGGACCGTTGGGAATCGGCCCGTGCTGGATGTCGCGCACCATGGGCTCGCCCTTGTCGTCCTTGATCTTGTCCTGCCCGCGCTTGGACGCGATGTAGATCGACGCGCCGTTGAGGGTGGCGCTGATCTCGCCCGCCATGAAGGCGCGGTTGTTGTTGGTGTCGTCCCAGGCGAGACCGCCCTCGTCACAGGCGTCCTTCCAGAAGGCCTGCATGAACTTGACGGAGTCCACGGCCCCCTTGCTGTCGAGGACGACCCTCTTGCCGCTCTTGTCGGTCTCGGCGGCGCCGAAGTTCCACAGCAACGGATACGACCACGCGGGGGCGTCGCCGAAGGTGTGGGCGAGCGTCTGTCCGATGGGCTTGCCCTTCTTCTTGAGCTTCATGCCGACCTGGCGCAGCTCCTCCAGGGTCTTCGGCCACGTGCTCTGGCCCACCTCGTCGAACCACGATTTGCGGTAGGCCATCTGCAGTCCGACGACGCCGTGGGGAAGCGCGAGCCACTGCTTACCGTCCTGGGCCGCCGCCTCCGACTGCGCGTAGTACCCGCCCTGGTCCTTGCCCTGCCATTCACCGAGGTCCGTGACGTCGACGAGGCCGTTGCGGTACAGGTGGGGCCAGTTGTGCAGCATCTGGATGATGTCGGGACCGCTGCCGGACTGGATGGACGCCGTGATGCGCGGCTGCAGGTCGTTGGCGTTGATGAACTCGAAGGTGACCTCGGTGCCCAGCGCCTTGCTCGCCTCCGGCGCCTGCCGCTTGAGCTCGGCGTCGCAGGCGGGCACGAAGTCGTTCCAGCGCAGGACGTGCAGCTTCGTGCCCTGCGCGTAGGCGGGCGCGCGCCCGGCGGCGAGCATGGCCGCGATGCCGGTGGTGCGAAGCACCGTGCGGCGGGTGACGCCGGACGGCGTGCTGCTCATCGGGTGATCACGCTGCGGACTCGTCATGGGGCCCTCCGTGGTTGCTGCGTGCGTTAGACGTAGATCTTCTTGAGCTCGCCGTCCGCCCACTTCACCGCGTCCTCCGCGCTCATGCCCTGCACGGCCTTTGCGTACATGTCGGTGATGATGTACTTCGTGAAGGCCTCGGTGGCCTTCGCCGTGGACGGCCCCGCGTAGCCGAAGAGGCGGGTGCTGCGCGCCGCCGTGCGGAACATCTTGAGCGGCCCGTCGAGCTTGCCCCACATGGGGTCGTTCTCCCACTTCTTGGTGCCGCCCACCGAATAGCCCTCCTGCGTCGTGAACCACTTGCCGTAGTTCTCGGGCTTGTGCAGCCAGCGCAGGAAATCCTTGGCGAGCTTCTGGTTTTTCGAGTACTTCATGATGGCGTGCGAGTGGTTCAGGAACAGCAGATAGGCGCCGGCGGGGCCGGCCGGCAGCGGCGCGTGGTCGATGTCCTGGAACATCGGCTCGCCCTTGTCGTCCTTGATCTTTTCCTTCTGCCGCTTGGCGACGATGTAGATGGAGGCGCCGTTGAGCGAGGCCGACAGCTCGCCCGCGTGGAAGGCACGGTTGTTGTTGGTGTCGTCCCACGCCAGACCGCCCTCGTCGCAGCACTCCTTCCAGAAGGCCTGCATGAACTTCACCGACTCCACGGCCCCCTTGGAGCTGAGCACGACCTTCTTGCCCGTCTTGTCCGTTTCGGCGCCGCCGAAGGCCCACAGCATCGTGTAAGTGAAGACGGGCGCGTCGCCGAAGGTGTGGCCGAGGGTCTGCCCGTAGGGCTTGCCTTTCTTCTTCAGCGCCGCGAACACCTTGCGCGCCTCGTCCCACGTCTTCGGGTACGCGCTGGCGCCCACTTCCTGCAGCCAGGACTTGCGGTACGCCACCGCGTTGCCGACGATCGAGTGCGGGAGCGCGAGCCACTTGCCACCGACGACGTCGGCGGGTGGATAGATCTCGTAGAAGCCGCCCTCGGCCTTGCCCAGCTCATTGGCGAGGTCGGTGACGTCGGAGACGGCGTTCGCGTAGAGCTGGGCCCAGTTGTACTGGAACATGAAGATGTCGGCGCCGGACCCGGACTGGATGCCGGCCGTGATGCGCGGCTGGAGGTCGTTGGCGTTGATGGTCTCCAGGGTGATTTCGGCGCCGAGCGCCTTGGACGCTTCCGGCATCTGGCGCTTCAGCTCCACGTCGGACTCGGAAATGAAGTCGCTCCACCGCACCCAGTGCAGCTTCGATCCCTGCGCCCACGCCGGCGCCTGGTGCGCGGCGAGGATGCCTTCGATGCCTCCGGTGGCCAC
>CAYQQT010000273.1:0-5753 GCA_964419375.1 uncultured bacterium | reverse complement strand
GCCCGCGTGACGAAGGCGCGCACCTGGTCCGGGCTCGCCGCGCCCGCGAGCAGCCCGCGCGCCTCGTCGTGCAGCAGCCGCCCCGCGATGGCGAGGCGCGCCTGCAGCGACTCCACCGCGAACTGCTCGAGGGCCCGGTTGAGGTAGATCCCGGCCACCGCCATGGTGAGAGCCACGAAGCCGACGAGGGTGAGGGTGAGCTTGATGGCGATGCGGCGGCGGACGAAAAGCGCGAGCCGGCCCGGCATGAGCCAGATCATAGCGTGATATCATCGGGCAGTTTTTTCAAAGGAGGCAACCGCATGCGCCGATTCACCGTCGTCGTAACGCTTCTCGCCGCCGTCTTCGCGGCGTCCGTGGGACTCGCCGCCTACCCCGACCGTCCCGTGAAGCTCATCGTGCCATGGGCCGCCGGCGGCGATACGGACGCGATCTTCCGTCCCTTCGGCCCGCTCTTCCAGAAACATCTGGGGCAGACGGTCGTCATCGCCAACGTCGGCGGCGCCTCCGGCACGACGGGCGCGCGAGAAGCGAAGGGCTCGCCGCCGGACGGCTACACGCTCTACGCCGTGCACGACTACATCCACTCGACGTACTACACGGGCGTCGCGGACGTCGCGTACAGCGACTTCGAGCCCATCTGCTCGGTGTCGAACACGCCGTCCGTCCTCACCGCCAGCCCCAAGACGAAGTGGTCGTCGTGGCAGGAGCTCCTCGCCGACGCCAAGGCGCGGCCGGGTCAGATCACCGTCGGCGCCACGCTGGGGTCGACGAGCCACTTCTTCCCGGCGCTCATCGAGAAGGCGGCCGGCATCAAGTTCAAGTACGTGTCGTACGAAG
This sequence comes from uncultured bacterium, assembly GCA_964419375.1. Taxonomy (GTDB): domain Bacteria; phylum Methylomirabilota; class Methylomirabilia; order Rokubacteriales; family CSP1-6; genus JBBDXO01. Next base: position 4,913 of record CAYQQT010000273.1, on the reverse strand, counting down.
GGCTGGCGCCCCGCATGAACGCCATCCTCGGCGGCCACATCGACCTCACGGACTCCAACCTCACGCAGAAGGGCAAGGTCGAGGCCGGCCAGCTGAAGTTCCTCGCCATCGGCACCGAGAAGCGGCTCGCCGACGCGCCGAACGTGCCCACGCTGAAAGAGCTGGGTGTCAACGTCGTCTACGCCGTCACGCGCGGCCTGATGGTGCCGAAGGGAACGCCGGCGGACGTGATCGCCAAGCTGGGCGATGCCTGCCAGAAGGCGACCAGCGAAGCGAAGTTCGCCGAGGACATGGCCAAGCAGGGCACGTTCGTCCGCTACCTGGACCGTAACGCCTACACGGCCTTCCTGAAGGAGAACGACGACCTCAACAAGACGCTGGCGCGTGATCTCGGGCTGCTGAAGCGCTAGGATGACGCTCAGCCGCGATGGCATCGCGGGGCTCGTCTGCCTCGCGGGCTCGTTGCTGCTCCTCTGGGTCTCGCGCGCGCTGCCGCAGCCCGCGCTGGTGCCCATCGGGCCGGGCTTCTACCCGCGCATCCTGCTCGGCATCACCGCGCTTCTGAGCGCCGCTCTCATCGTTCAGGACCTGCGTGCCCCCCGGCGGCCGCGGGCGCGGGGGGACGCGCAGTACCGCCTCGTCATCCTCACCTTCGTGATCTTCGGCGTGTACGTGGGCCTCCTGCCGGTCCTCGGCTACCGTGTGGCCACCTTCGCCTTCGTGCTCGTGCTCCAGGCGACGCTGGAGCCGCCGCGCGGGCGCCGCTGGGCACTCGTGCTCGCGGTGGCGCTGGCGACCACGCTGGTGACCTACATCGTGTTCGAGCGCTACCTCTTCGTGCTGCTGCCACGCGGCACCCTCACCGGGTTCTGAGCCGTGTTCGGACCGCTCTTCACGAGCCTGGGCGACATCATGCAGGTGCAGTACCTGGTGCCGCTCGTCATCGGCACGCTCGCCGGACTCGTGGGCGGGGCGCTGCCCGGCGTCACCATCACGATGACCATCATCATCGTGCTGCCCTTCACGTTCGGCCTCGATCCGCTGCAGGGATTGGCGGCGATGATCGGCGTCTACGTGGGCGGCGAGTCGGGTGGGCTCGTCACCGCCAGCCTGCTCGGCATCCCGGGCACACCCTCCGCGGTGGCCACCACCTTCGACGGCTTCCCCATGGCCAAGAACGGCGAGCCGGGCCGTGCGGTGTGGCTCGGCACGTGGGCCTCGTTCATCGGCGGTCTGCTCGGCGCCGTCTTCCTCATCGCGGCCACGGTGCCGCTGGCGCGCTTCGCGCTCGAGTTCGGGCCGTGGGAGTACTTCTCGCTCTTCGTGTTCGCGCTCTCGATGGTCGCCGGACTCACCGAGCAATCGCTCATCAAGGGCTTCCTCTCCGGGATGATCGGCCTCATCATCACCGTCATCGGCGCCGATCCGATCATGGCGGTGCCGCGCTTCGACTTCGGCAGCGACTTCCTGCGCGGCGGCTTCCAGTTCCTGCCCATCCTCATCGGCGTGTTCGCGTTCGCGCAGATCATGACGGACATCGAGAAGATGGGCGGCGGTCGCCGCCCTCCCGACGTGAAGGCGCCCAACCTGGCCGTCTCCCATCTGTCGGTGATCTGGGAAATCCTCAGCCGGCCCTTTCTCCTGCTGTGGTCCACCGTGATCGGCCTGCTCATCGGCGTCCTGCCCGCCATCGGCGGGAGCGCCGCCAACGTGATGGCGTACGACCAGGCCAAGAAGTTCTCGCGGCATCCCGAAAAGTTCGGCACCGGCATCCCGGAGGGCATCATCGCCTCCGAGGCCGCGAACAACTCGAACGTGGCGGGCTCGCTCGTCACCATCATGGCCTTCGGCATTCCCGGAGACGCGGTGACGGCGGTGATGCTCGGCGCCATGATCATCCACGGCATCCAGCCGGGGCCGCTCTTCATGACCCAGCAACCGAAGGTGGCGTACGGCATCTTCGCCGCCTACCTCGTCGCGCACCCCATCATGATGGTGCTGCAGTGGCTGCTCGCGCGGGTCTATCTCAGGATCGTGCAGGTGCCGAAGTCGGTGCTGATCCCCGTCATCCTGGTGCTGTGCGTGATCGGCGCCTACGCCCTCAACAACATCATGGCCAACGTCTACTCGCTGCTCCTCTTCGGTCTCCTCGGCTACGGGCTCGTGAAGCTCGGCTTCCCGCTCGCCACCCTCATCCTGGGCGTGATCCTCGGCGACCAGATCGAGGTCAACCTCGTGCGCGCCCTCATGACCGACAACGACCCGTGGCTCTTCCTCACGCGACCGATTTCAGGCGTGATGCTGGCGCTGTCGGTCGGCTCCGTGCTCTTCGCCGTCTGGCAGCACCGCCGCCAGTACGGCAAGACCGTTGCCGAGGCGGAGGCCGACACCGACTTCTAGCCCGCCGCCGGGCGCCCGCGGTCGCCCGGTATTAGGTTGACAGTATTGCTATTGTTAGGGCACCCTAATATCAAGGTCGATCCTGATCCTAGGAGGCTGTGCGCATGCCGTCCCCTACGCTGTTCGCCGCCGTCATGGTTCTCGCCGTCCTCGCCGCGCCGCCGGCGTGGGCCCAGAGCGCCGATGTCCCGCTCACCATCCAGAACAACCGCTTCAGCCCGGACGAGGTCAAGGTGAAGGCGGGCGCGCCCTTCGTGCTGGTCATTGCCAACAAGGACGCGGGGGCCGAAGAGTTCGAGAGCAAGGACCTCCGCATCGAGAAGATCATCCCGGGCGGCAAGACCGTGCGCCTGAAGATGCCCCCCCTCAAGCCCGGCACCTATCGCTTCTTCGGCGAGTATCACGAGAAGACGGCGCAGGGCCGTCTCGTCGCCGAGTAGCCGCCCCCCCGTGGGCGCCACCTTCGTCATCACGCTCCGCGAGGGATTCGAGGCCGCGCTGCTGCTCGGCATCGTGTACGCCTATCTCGACAAGATCGGCCGGCCCGACGGCCGCCGCTTCGTCACCCTCGGGGGTGTGCTGGGCCTGCTCGCCTCTGTCGCCATGGGCGTCGCGCTTCTGTTCCTCACGGGCCCGCTCGTGGACGTCGGCCCCGACGTCGTCGCCGCCGCCGTCATCTTCGTCGCGGTGGCGCTGCTCACCTGGCACACCTGGTGGATGCGCCGGCACGCGCAGGCCATCAAGGGCGACGTGCAGCGGCGGATCGACGGCGCGCGCGCCTCACAACGGCTGTGGATCGTCGGCCTCATCGCCTTCACCGGCGTCTTTCGCGAGGGCGCCGAGACGGTCCTCTTTCTCTGGGGCCTCGTGACGCAGGTCTCCGATGCCGGGTGGACCAGCCTCGCGGGCGGCGCCGCCGGCCTAGTGGCCGCAGGCGCGCTGGGCTGGGCCGTCTTTCGGGGCGGCCGCCGCATCAGCCTGCCGCGCTTCTTCGCCGCGACCACCGTGCTCCTGATGTTCCTCGCCGCCGGCCTCTTCAGCACGGGGGTGGGACGGCTGCAGGGCATGGGCATCCTGCCGCAGGCGAGCGCGCTGTGGGACACCTCCGCATGGCTCGACGACCGCGGTGTGATCGGCGGTTTCCTCGCGGGTCTCATCGGGTATCGGGCGACGCCGTCCGCTCTGGAAGTGGCCGCCTACGTCGTGTACCTGGCCGTCACGCTGGCGATGTTCTTCCCGCGCGCGGCACGCGGCGCGGCGGCGCCTGCCGCCGGCGCGACACTGAGCAAGAGCGCGTGACGCCGGCGGCAGACGAAGGACGCCCTCCGGAGCGTGCCGTGCTCACCACGGAGGAGCTGTTCGCGGGCGGCGCCCATGAGGTGATCATCCGGCACGGCCGGGAGGACTATCGCCTGCGCATCACGCGGGCGGACACGCTCATCCTGACCACGTAACCAGCCAGCCAGCGCTGTCGCCCGCGGGCGCCGCCGACGAAGCGCCCTCGATCGAATACGTCTATCCGCTCGTGACCCGCCGCCCGGTCATCGAGCGCGAGGTCGAGCTGAAGCTCACGCATGAGAAGGGCCGCCACGGCCGGGAGACCGAGGTGGCGGCGGCGGTGGAGCTTGCCCCCCTGCCGCGCTGGCAGTTCGAGATCGAAGTGCCGCTCATCTTCACCGATCCGCGGGACGGCGATTCCATGACGGGCGTGGGCGACATTGAAGCGGAGAACAAGGTCCTGCTCTACAAGTCGCTGGAGCATACGGCCCAGGTCGCGGCCGGCGTCGAAGTGCGGCTGCCCACCGGCTCCGAGCGGCGCGGCCTGGGCGGCGTGGCGGCGGTGGAGCCTTTCATCACCGGCGGCATCGCGCTCGGCGACTTCGATGTCCTCGCGTTTACCGCCTACGAGCTCGACGTGAACGCGCACGTGGCGGGACCGCGCGAGCAGGAGCTCACGGCGGGTGTCGCGGCGGCCTACCGTCTGCACCACCTCTTCACGCCCCTGCTGGAGCTGACGACGGTGACACGCACACGAGGCGACAACGACGACGGTTTGCGCGGCCGCACGCAGGTGTACGTGCTGCCGGGAATGAACACACGTCCGTGGCCGGGCACGACGCTGCGCTTCGGGGTTCAGCTTCCCGTCACCGGTGCGCGCGAATTCGACTACACGCTGCACGCCGGTTTCGTGAGGGAGCTCTAGCGCGGATTATTCACGAGCGGGGATTGGCTTCGGGGTGCGAGGACCACGTGGATGGTGGCCGAGTCGGTCGAGGGCGGCTGGGCTCCATCGACACGCCTTGTACGGTACTGGTGAGTGGGAAACGGGTCCCTGCACCCCGAAGCCAATCCCCGCTCGTGAATAATCCCGGCTAGGGGGTCTCGCGCACGCCGCCGGGCAGCGTCTGGTAGGTGCCCTCCGACGGCCGCTCCACGGTGACGGGCGGCACGGAGAGCGTGCCGTCGGGCAGCCGGTGCTCCCAATGGCCGGGCACGAGGACGGGATTCGGTTC
>CAYQQT010000272.1:0-5760 GCA_964419375.1 uncultured bacterium | reverse complement strand
GGCCTCGACGGGCCCCCCAAGCCCGACGCTCGGACGCGTCCCGGGAAACCCTGGACGCGCCTCGATCTCTCGCGGCTTCATCGCGGCCCGCCCTGCGTGAAGTTGTAGAGGCGGGCGGCGTTGCCGCAGACGATCTTGTGCCGGATGTCGGCGGGCAGGTGGCCGAGCTCGCGCTGGATGTACTCGCGGGAGTCCGGCCAGATGCCGTCAGGATGCGGAAAGTCGGAGCCCCACATGATCGTGTCCACGCCCAGCTCGTCCACGAGCTTGATGCCGACGGGATCGGTCTGATAGGTGGCGAAGCACTGCCGGCGCCAGTACGCGCTGGGCGGCATCGTGAGCGAGAGGTCCTTGAACTGGTCTTCCCACTCGCCGTCCATCCGCCACAGGATGTACGGGATCCACCCGATGCCGGCCTCGCCCAGGACTACGCGCACACCCGGATAGCGCTCGAGGACGCCGCCGTAGATGAGCGCCATGAGGATGTTCGCCATGTTGATCTGAAAGCCCGTGATGTGGGTGGCGAAGGCCATGCGCGCGCGCCGCTTGTCCTCCGGGGTGGCATCCGCTGGCGCGCGCGCGAGATCGGCGCCCATGAACACGAGCTTCTGGAGGTCGTCGGGCAGGCGACTGCCGATGGTGTGGAAGTGCAGCGGCAGGCCACACGCCTCGATCACCTCCCACAGCGGATTCCAGTGCGGGTCCCACAAGGGCAGGAGATCGGCCGAGTTGGCGATGTCGAGGCCGCGCACGCCGCCGCGCTTGGCCACGCGCTCGACTTCGGCGATGGAGGCGTCGATGGGATTGTTCGGGATGGAGGCGAGACCCGCGAAACGCTCCGGGTGGGTGGAGCAGAAATCCGCGAGCCAGTCGTTGTAGATGCGCATGACCTCGACGGTTGCCTCCGGGTCGTTCATCCGGCCCGTGGCGCCGAGGATGCCGTAGAGGACCTCGGCCTGCACGCCGTCGCGGTCCTGGTCACGCAGGCGCAGCTCGGGATCGGTCAGACGGCGGATGCCCTTCTTGCCGTCCTCGTAGAGGCCGGTGGACGCCATGCGATCGGCGCGATGGATGCGCCCCGGGACGTACTCGCGCCCGGCGGAGCCCATGCCGCACGCCAGCCCGAGGTTCGCGCCCTTCTTCGTCACCCACACCGGGCCCTTCGGGCTCTCGACGACGTGGGGCATCCGGTCGCGTATGTCGGCGGACGCGTTCGTCGTGAAGAGATCGGGCGGCAGCCAGCAGAGGTCGAGGTGACAATCGGCGGAGATCATCTCGTAGCGCATGCCGTCCTCCCGGATCGATCGTTCATGGTGTCGTCTTCAGGCGAAGGTCTTCGTAGGGCGCGGAGTAGGGATACGAGGGGATGAGCGTGAGCGCGGGCTCCTCGACGCGGGGGCCCACGCCACGGATGAACCCGTTCTCCCAGATGGGCGCGAAGACCGCGCGCTCGTACAGCAGGCGCTGGATCTGGTGCAGGAGGTCCTCGCGCTTGCGCCGGTCCACCTCCCGCGATTGGCGGTCGAAGAGGTCCTGCACCTCGGGGAGCACTCCCGACACGTAGGGACCGCCGGTGACGGCGATGATCTGCAGCCGCGTGGCGGCGTTGCCGGCGGGCCCCAGGCCCGCGAAGAGCACCCCCTTGAGCTTGTTTTCGCGCCAGCTCGACAGGAAAGCCGCACGCTCCATGGCGCGGATACGCATCTTGATGCCGACCGCGCCGAGATAGCTCACGATCGCCTCGCCCGCGGACTCGTACGGCGGCGTGCTGGCGAAGTCGCCCCCCTCGAAGCCGCGCGGATAGCCCGCCTCCGCGAGCAGCCGTTTCGCCCGCGCGGGATCGTAGGGGTCGGGCGGAATGGCGAGCGCGAACTCCAGCGAGCGCGGCACGATGTTGCCGGTGGTGCCGGCGAAGCCGAGCTGCTCGGCCGCGTTGAGGGCGTCGCGGTCGATGGCGAGGCTCGCGGCGCGCCGCACGCGCGCGTCCCGCCAGGGGGAGGCCGCGTCCCACTGGTCGCGGAAGTCGAGGAAGAAGACGCTGTGGGTACGGGCGGCCATGAGCCGCAGCCGCGGCGTCTTCCGGATCTCTTCCGCGATGGCGCCGTTCAGGAAGTACGCGATGTCCACGTCACCGCGCTTGAGCGCGGCCGCCCGCGTGCTCTCGTCGGGAAGGCTGCGGAGCACGAGGCGCTTGACGCTCGGGACCTTGCGCCAGTATCCCTCGAAGGCTTCGAGCGTCATCTCGATGCCGGGCGTGACGCTGACCACGCGATAGGGGCCGGCGCCGATGGGCGCCTTGAGGAAGCCCGCCTCGCCCACGGCCTCCACGTACTTCCTGGGCACGATCCATCCCGCGCTGGTGGCGGTGGTGCCGTAGTACGTGATGAAGTCCGGCCACGCCTCCTTGAGATGGAACTGCACCCGGCGAGGGTCGACGACGCGGACCTCCTTGACCTTGGCCTTGAGGACCTGCGCGTTGGCGCCGCGGTAGCGCTCGAAGGAGAACTTCACGTCGTCGGCCGTCACCGCCTCGCCGTTATGGAAGCGGGGACCGTTGCGGAGGACGAACTCGTAGACGAGCCCGTCCGGCGACATCGACCACGACTCGGCCAGCGACGGCGTGGTGGGCCCCGCCGGCATCGGCTTGAGGAGGGCGTCGTGGACCGCGTACAAGGTGAGGAACGGCGTGATGGCGCCTTCGTTGTCGCCGGGATCGAGCCACCGCGGGGCCAGCGTGAAATGCACGGCCCATGTGATCTGGCCCGCGGGCGGACCGGCGGCCGGCGGCGCCGCCACGGCGGCGGCGGCCCAGAGGGCGTGAAGGACGAGGACGACGAGCGTTCCGGTCAGCCGGCTCCGGTTGCGCCTGGACATACGCCACCTCCCCGATGTCTCGAGCGTGGTCAGGATGCTAGCATGCGGGCGAGCCGATGGCTGATCCGAGACCGGGCCCGACCTCGCACACGTTCTTCTCCCAGCGGCTGCGCCTTCACTACGTGGACTGGGGCAATCCCGGCAAGCCGCCCCTGCTCCTCGTCCACGGCGGGCGCGATCACTGCCGCAACTGGGACTGGGTGGCGGCGGCGCTGCGCGACGAGTGGCACGTCATCGCGCCCGACCTGCGCGGCCACGGCGACAGCCAGTGGTCCACCGACGGCAGCTACACGCTGGCGGGCCACGTCTACGACCTCGCGCAGCTCATCCACCAGCAGCGGCTGGCGCCCGTCACGATCGTCGCGCATTCGCTGGGCGGCCACATCGCGCTCCGGTACGCCGGCATCTATCCCGATGCCGTGGCGCGCCTGGTCGCCATCGAGGGGCTCGGGCTGCCCGCCGCCAAGCTCGCGGAGCGGGCCGCGAAGACGATCGCCCAGCGGATGGACGAGTGGATCCGCGAGCAGCGCACGCTGGCGGGGCGGCTGCCCCGGCGCTACGCCTCCATCGAGGAGGCGTTCAAGCGGATGCAGGAGGAGAACCTTCACCTGAGCGCCGAGCAGGCGCGCCATCTCACCGTGCACGGCGCCAACCAGAACGAGGACGGCACCTACTCGTGGAAGTTCGACAACTACGTGCGCGCGTGGCCGCCCTACGACATGTCGACGCGGGACGTCCATTCCCTGTGGGCGCGCATCGCGTGCCCGACGCTGATCCTCTACGGCAAGGAGAGCTGGGCCGGCAATCCCGTCGACGACGGCCGCGCCGCGCACTTCCGTCACGCCCGCGTCGTGGGCGTGGACGGCGCGGGCCACTGGCTCCATCACGACCGCCTGGACGAGTTCCTCCGCATCGTGCGGGCGTTCTTCGGGGAGCGGCGCTCGTGAAGAATCTGGCTAACTTTTATCCCGGCCCCAATAGCAAGAAGCCGGACGGGTGGTTGCGCCGTCGCGAACGGTATGCTCCACTGCCGGGCATGCCGACGGGTACGATCGAGCGCCGCCGCTTCGGGCGCACCGACCACCTCAGCACGGCGACGCTCTTCGGCGCGGCCGCGCTCGCGCGCTGCAGCCAGGCGGAGGCCGACCGCGCGCTGGAGACGCTGCTGGAGTACGGCGTCAACCACATCGACACCGCCGCCTCCTACGGCGACGCCGAGCTTCGCATCGGCCCGTGGATGGCGCGCCACCGCACCGACTTCTTCCTCGCCACGAAGACCGCCTCGCGCAGCGCGACGGGCGCTCGCGAGGACATCCATCGCTCCCTGGAGCGGCTGCGGGTGGATCACGTGGATCTCATCCAGCTCCACGCGCTCAGGCATCCCGACGACTGGGAGCAGGCGATGGGGCCGGGCGGGGCGCTGGAGGCCGCCGTGGAGGCGCGCGCGCAGGGGCTGGCACGCTTCATCGGGGTCACCGGTCACGGCTGGACCATCGCCGCCATGCACCGTCGCAGCCTCGCGCGGTTCGATTTCGATTCCGTGCTGCTCCCGTACAACGCCTTTATGGCGCAGAACGAGCGCTACCGCGGGGAGTTCGAGTCGCTGCTCGCCCTCTGCCGCGAGCGCCACGTGGCGGTGCAGGTGATCAAGTCCATCGCGCGCGGCCCGTGGGCAACCGGCGACCGCACCCGCACCACGTGGTACCAGCCGCTCGAAGAGGACGCCGACATCGCGCGCGCCGTGCACTGGGTGCTCGGCGTGCCGGAGGTCTTCATCAATACGGTGGGCGATCTCGGGCTGCTCCCCAAGGTGCTGGAGGCGGCCCGACGCTTCGAGCGCCGCCCGCCGGACGAGGAGATGGCGGCGATGGTGCGCTCGGCGCGCGTCACCTCGCTCTTCGGCCTGCCCGCGTGACGCCGGTGGACACGCTCACCGTCGGCGACGCCATCGTCACGCGCGTGGAGGAGATGATCGATACCTCCTTCACGGCGGCGGGCTTCTTCCGCCCCTTCGAGGCGGACGCGCTGCGGCCGCACCTGCACTGGCTGGCGCCGCGCTATTACATTCCCGCGCGCGACGCCCTCGTGTTCAGCATGCACGCCTGGGTGGTCAAGACGGGCCGGCACACCGTGCTCATCGACACGTGCATCGGCAACGACAAGGAGCGGATGCCGCGCGCGCACTGGCACCACATGCAGACGCCGTTCCTCGAGCGGCTGCGTAAGGCAGGGGCGGCGCCGGAGGACGTGGACTACGTGATGTGCACGCACCTGCACGCCGATCACGTGGGATGGAACACGAGGCTCCACGACGGCCGCTGGGTGCCCACCTTCCCGAAGGCGCGCTATCTCTTCGCGCGCCTCGAGTACGAGCACTGGGTGAAGGGCTCGGATCCGAGCCCGCTGCGGCGCGCCGCCTTCGCGGACAGCGTGCTGCCCGTCGTGGAAGCCGGCCGTGCCGACATGATCGAGGACGGCCACGAGGTGGACGGCGCGCTCACCGTGCAGCTCGCGCCCGGGCACACGCCCGGCAACGTCCACATCCGGCTGGTGTCGAAGGCCGCGGAGGCCGTCTTCGCGGGCGACACCATCCATCACCCCATGCAGGCGTACGAGGTGGGCTGGAGCACCGTCGCGTGCCTCGATCCCGCCGCCGCCGCAGACGCTCGCCGCCGCCTTCTGGAGTCCTGTGTCGAGCGACGGTCGCTACTGTTGCCGGGCCACTTCGCCGCGCCGCACGGCGCCTGGGTCACCGCCGCCGGCGACGGCTTCGCGCTGCGCTGGGTCTAAAAGGGATGGGGGGCCTCGAAGGGCCCCCCAAGCCCCCCTTACGCTCGGCAGCGCCCCGGCAAAGCCGTGGCGCTCCTCGATATTCCGACCAAGCGC
>CAYQQT010000271.1:0-5764 GCA_964419375.1 uncultured bacterium | reverse complement strand
GCTGCGCCGCGCGTGGCGCGCGCTCACCCGGATGCCGGTGGCGTGGACGGCGTACGCGCTCGCGCTCTGGCTCTGGCACGTGCCCGCCGCCTACTCGGCCGCGCTCGCCGACGCGCGCGTGCACGACCTCGAGCACCTGACGTTCTTCGCGAGCGCCGTGCTCTTCTGGTGGCCGGTGCTCGGCCGCGGCCGGTGGTCGGCGGCTGGCGGCAGCGGCGCGCGCATCGTGTACGTCGTCCTCGGCGCGTTCCAGGGTGCCGCCCTCGGCGTGGCGCTCCTCGTGAGCCCGGCGCCGCTGTATGCCTACACGCTCGACGACCAGGCGCGCGGGGCCCTCGTCATGCTGGCGGCGGGCGGCGCCATCGACATGGCGGCGGTCCTCTTCGTCGTCTACCGCTTCCTGGCCCGCGACGAAGCGAGGCCGATTTCCTTGACCGCCCTCCGACGCTAAGCGATAATCGCCTGGTTTGACGCATGACCTCTGATCCTCTCATCCATGTCACCGATCTCGGCCGCTCCTTCGGCGCCCACCGCGTGCTCGACGGCGTCAGCCTGGACGTCCACGGCGGCGAAGCGGTGGCGCTGCTGGGCGCCAACGGCGCCGGCAAGACCACGCTGCTGAAGATCCTCGCCACGCTCACCCGTCCCACGCGCGGCCACGCTTCCATCGACGGCCACGACTGCGTGCGCGACGCCGAGCGCGTGCGCGAGCGCATCGGGGTCGTCGGCCACGGCGCCTGGGTGTACGACGACCTCACCGCCTTCGAGAACCTGACCTTCTGGCTCGCGCTCGGCGGCCGGCAGGCGGAGCCGGGCGAGCTGGCGGCCGCGCTCGCCGAGGTCGACCTCGAGCGCGTGGCAGGGGAGCGCGTGCGCACCTTCTCGGCGGGCATGAAGCGGCGCCTGGCGCTCGCGCGCTGCGCCCTTGCACGCCCGCGCGTGCTGCTGCTCGACGAGCCCTTCGGCGGCCTCGACCAGCGCGCGCGGAAATGGCTGGAAGGCCGCCTGGAGGCCTTCAAGCGGGAGGGGGCCGCGCTGCTCCTCGCGACGCACAGCTTCGGCCGCGAGCTCGGGGTCGCCGATCGCATCGCGATCCTCGCCGGCGGGCGCATCGCCCTCGACACGCCACGGGCGGGCCTGGCGCCCGACGACGTGCAGCGCCTCTACGCGACGCACACGGAGGACGCACCGTGAGCTTCGCGCGTCGCGCGTTGATCATCGCGTGGAAGGACCTGCTCGTGGAGCGGCGCTCCAAGGAAACGCTCAACGCGCTGCTGTTTTTCTCGCTGTTGCTGCTCTTCGTGTTCCAGCTCGCCCTCGGACCGGACCGCGAGCGCCTCGCCTCCGTGCTGCCCGGGCTGCTCTGGATCGGCTTCATCCTGAGCGGCCTGCTCGCGCTCGGTCGTACGTTCCTCATCGAGCGCGAGCACGATTGCTGGGAAGGGCTGCTCCTCGCCCCGGGCGACAAGTCGGCCATCTACCTCGGCAAGCTCGCCGGCAACCTGGTGGTGATGGTGGCGGTGGAAGCGCTCGTGCTCGCGCTCTTCGTCCTCTTCTTCAACATCGACATCGGCGGCGCGCTGCCGGGCCTGGCCCTCGTGATCGGGCTCGGCACGGTCGGGCTCGCCGCCGTGGGCACGCTCTTCGCCGCCATGACGGCGCACCTGCGCGCGCGCGAGCTGCTCTTCCCCGTGCTCTTTCTGCCCATGGAGGTGCCCGTCCTGCTCGGAACCGTGCAGGCCACGGAGGCGTTGTTCCTCGGGGAGCCCCTGAGCGCGGTGTCGCACTGGTTGAAGCTTCTCCTCGCCGCCGACCTCATCTACCTCACGGCGGGGATACTCACGTTCGACTTCATTCTGGAGGGGTAACGGCGCGCATGACGCGGATCCTGGGATGGCTGGCGGCGGCCGCACTGGCGGCCGGGCTCGTGATGGCGTTCGCCGTGGCGCCGCGCGAAGCCACGCAGGGCAACGTGCAGCGCATCATGTACGTACACGTGCCCGCGGTGCTGGTCGCCTACCTGGCCTTCGGCGTCGTCTTCGTCGGCTCCATCGCCTACCTGTGGAAGCGCGCGGAGGCGGCCGACCGCGTCGCCCGCGCCTCCGCGGAGGTGGGCCTCCTCTTCCTCGGCGTCAGCATCGCCACCGGCTCCATCTGGGGCAAGCCGACCTGGGGCACGTGGTGGACGTGGGACGCGCGCATCACGAGCGTGACCATCGTGTTCGTGATCTTCCTCGGCTACCTGCTGCTGCGCGGCATGACGGAAGACGCCGAGCGCGGCGCCAGATATGCGGCTGTGTTGGGCATCCTGGGCGCCCTCAATATTCCGCTCGTGCACCAGTCGGTGAACTGGTGGCGCACGCTCCACCAGCCCGCCTCGATGCTCAAGGCGGGCGGCGTCACCATGCCGGCGTCCATTCTCGTGCCCGTGCTCGTGAACGTGGCCGCCTTCGCGCTCCTCTGCGCGTACTTCGTGGTCAAGCGCGTGCGCCTGCTGGAAACCGAGCGGGAGGCGCTCGCCTGATGCCCGACAACTGGGGCTTCGTCGTCGCGGCCTACCTGCTCGCCGCCGCCGCCTTCGCCGGCTACTGGCGCCGCCTGTGCCGGCGCGAGCGCGAGCTGCTCGGCGGCCGCTCGGCGCGCCCGAGGCCGCGATGAGCAAGCGCATGATCGAGGAGCGCCACGGCTTTGCCGGGCGCTGCACGAGCGTCAGGCGATCGAGGAGCGCCACGGCTGTGCCGGGGCGCTTCCGAGCGCTGGGGGGTGTGGGGGGCCATATCGGGGCCCCCCACGTGTCAGCATGAGCCGCAAAATCGCCATCGGCGGCGGCGTCATCGCGCTCGCCCTCGGCTACATGATCTACGCGGGCGTCACGCAGTCCGCCGTCTACTTCGTCACGCCCTCCGAGCTGCAGGCGGCACCGGTGGCGGGCAAGGCCTACCGCCTGGGAGGGATGGTGCTGCCCGGCACGCTCAAATGGGAGCCGCGCACCCTCGACCTCGCCTTTACGCTCTCCGACGGCAAGGCCACCGTTCCCGTCCGGCACAAGGGCACGGCGCCCGATCTCTTCGGCGAAGGACGCGGGGCCGTCGTCGAGGGAAGCTGGACGCCCGAGGACTACTTCAAGGCCACGCTCATCCTCGCCAAGCACTCGGAGGAGTACAAGGCGCCGCACGACGGGGCGCAGCCGGGCTACAAGGAACTGATGAAAACGCTACGCGGGGAGTCGAAGTGATCCCCGAGATCGGCTACGGCGCCCTCATCGTCGCCCTCGCCCTCGCGCTGTACGGCAGCGTGGCCGCCGCCGCGGGCGCGCGCACCGGTCGCGGCGCCCTCGTGGAGTCGGCCCAGCACGCGGCCCTCGGCGTCTTCGCGCTGGTGACGGGCTGCCTGCTCCTGCTCGCGTACGCCTTCCTCACCTTCGACTTCTCCGTGCGCTACGTGGCGACGAACACGAACCTCGGCACGCCCTTCTACTACCGCATCACGGCGGTGTGGGGCGCGCTGGAGGGCTCCATCGTGCTGTGGGCGTGGATGCTGTCGCTCTACACGCTCCTCGTCGTGCTGCGCCACCGCCGGAACGCGCGCGAGCTCTACCCGTGGGTGCTCACCGTGATGCTCGGCGTGTCCGCCTTCTTCCTGCTCATCATGACGGTGCCCGCGCCCGTCTTCGAGCGCCTGTCGCCCGTCCCTGCCAACGGCCGCGGCCTCAACCCGCTGCTGGAAGACTCGGGAATGATCACGCACCCCATCGCGCTCTATCTCGGGTTCACCGGTCTCACGGTGCCGTTCGCCTTCGCGATGGCGGCCCTCATCACCGGGCGCGTGGGCGATTTCTGGCTCGCCACCACGCGGCGCTGGACCATCATCGCCTGGTACTTCCTGTCGCTGGGCCTGCTCATCGGCGGCTGGTGGAGCTATCACGTGCTGGGCTGGGGCGGGTACTGGGCGTGGGATCCCGTGGAAAACGCCGCCTTCATGCCGTGGCTCACGGGCACCGCGCTGCTGCACTCGGTGATGATCCAGGAGCGCCGGCGCATGATGCGCCTGTGGAACCTCGCCCTCGTCATCCTCACCTTCAGCCTCACGCTCTTCGGCACCTTCCTCACGCGCTCGGGCGTCATCGCCTCCGTGCACGCGTTCACGCAGGGCACCATCGGCATCTTCTTCCTGTCCTTCCTCGCCCTCGTCGTGCTCACCGCCCTCGTGCTCCTCGCGTGGCGCTGGGAGGCGCTCGCCGCCGAAGGCGAGCTGGACTCGGTGATCTCGCGGGAGTCGGCCTTCCTTCTCAACAACGTGCTCCTCGTCGCGGCCGCCTTCACCGTCTTCTTCGGCACCGTCTTCCCGCTCGTCTCCGAGGCGGTGCGCGGCGTGAAGGTCAGCGTGGGCACCCCCTTCTTCAACCAGGTGAACGTGCCCCTCTTCTTGGCGCTCATCTTCCTGATGGGCGTGGGCCCGCTCATCGCGTGGCGGCGGGCGTCGCTCGACAACCTCAAGCGCAACTTCCTGTGGCCGGTGATCATCGGCGTCACCGCCGCCGCCGTCCTCAGCCTGCTCGGGGTGGGCTCCGCCCTCGCGGTGGCCGCGCTCGCGCTCACCGCCTTCGTGGCCGCCACCATCGCCGTCGACCTCGTGCGTGCCACGCGGGCGCGCCTGCGACTGGGAGAGAACGTGGCGCGGGCGGCGGGCGGCCTGCTCCTGCGCCACAACCGGCGCTACGGAGGCTTCATCGTCCATCTGGGCATCCTGGTGGTGACGCTCGGCATCACGGGATCGCACGCGTGGTCGGTGCAGACGGAGACGACGCTGCGCCGGGGCGAGCACACCGATCTCGGCGGCTACCGCGTGCGCTTCGACGGCTTGAGCACCAGCGAAGAGTCCAACCACATGAAGGTCACCGGCGCCTTCAGCGTCACCAACGGCCGCCGCGTGTCCACCGTGCTGCTGCCGGCGAAGAAGTTCTATCCGCAGGAGCAGTCGCCCATCGCGTACGTGGACTATCGGCTGGGGTTCCTCGAGGACGTCTACCTCGTGCTGGGCGACTTCGCGCGCGACGGCTCGGAAGCGACCGTGAAGCTGCAGGTCAACCGCCTCGTGAGCTGGATCTGGATCGGCGGCGCCATCCTCACCCTCGGCGCGGCGCTGTCGATCATGCCGGAGCGGCGGAGGCCGGCGTGAGGCGCGGATGGAAATGGCTGCTGCCGCTGTCCGCGCTGCCCGTGCTCGCCCTGCTCGCCTACGGCTTTCGGGTGAACCCGCGCGACATCCCCTCGCCTCTCGTGGGCCGGCCCGCGGCCGCCTTCACGCTCACCGCCTTCGACGGCGCGCCGGTGTCACTGGAGTCGTTACGCGGCAAGGTGGCCGTCGTCAACTTCTGGGCCTCGTGGTGCCATCCGGCGTGCTACGAAGAAGCGCCCGTCCTCGAGCGCGGCTGGCGGGCGTACCGCGACCGCGGCGTGGTCGTGGTGGGCTTGGCCATCCAGGACCAGCCCGAGGCCGCGCAGAAATTCATCCGCGACTTTCGGCTCACCTTCCCCAACGCGCGCGACGTCACGGGCAAGGTGTCCGTCGACTACGGCGTGTACGGGGTGCCCGAGACATTCTTCGTGTCGCGCGACGGCCACATCCGCCGCAAGCACGTGGGCGCGGTCACCGACGAGGTGTTCCGCACCCAGGTGGATGCGCTGCTTCAGGAGGGCGGGTGAGCACGCGCGTGATCGAGGAGCGGCACGGCTTTGCCGGGGCGCTCCGAGCGTTGGGGGGT
>CAYQQT010000270.1:3740-5772 GCA_964419375.1 uncultured bacterium | reverse complement strand
TCCGTTCTTCGGGCCGGACGGGAAGCTGCTTTAAGCGGGCGGCCGGGGCCGGCCCCTGCGCCCACGCGCGTGTGCCGAGCAGTGCGGGCGCCATGCCGCCGAGGAGATGGAGAAAGCGTCGTCGTTCCATGGTCAAACCTCTGAGGTGTCGAAGGGGAGGGACGTCCAAGCCTCCCGCAACGCCGCCAGCAACCGGTCGGCGTCGAGGAGCGTGATGGTGTCGCTGTCGCCGTGCGCGAACGTGCCCGTGGCGAAGGGGCTGTGGCCGGGGGCCAGCGTGACGTCGTCGAACCAGTCGAGCCCCAGCACGCGGTCGATGGCGACGGCGGCACGCCAGGAGCGGGCGGCGAGAACCACCGCCGCCGTCCCCGCCACCGGCATCGTGGCCGCATGCCCGAGAAGCGGTCGCGCCTCCACCAGGGGCAGCACGGTGCCACGCAGGTTGAAGACACCCACCACGGTGGCGGGCGCGCCGGGGACCCGCGTATACCCGTCCACCGTCACGACCTCACGCGCGTCGCGCACGTCGACGGCGTAGGCGCGATCGCCGAGCATGAACAGGCAGGCGCGCCGGGCGCGCCGCTCCGTGGAAGGCTCGGTGGGTACGGGTGAAGCGGAGGACGCGGCGCCGGCATCGACGACGGCGTCAGCGGACAAATCGCCCCACCATGTTGAGGAGCTGGTCCGAGGTGAAGGGCTTGGGCAGATAGTCGTCGGCCCCCTGCCGCTTGCCCCACACGCGATCGCTCTCCTGGTTCTTCGAGCTCACGAGCACCACGGGTGTCGCGCGGGTGCGCTCGTCCCTCTTGAGAGAGCGGAGGATCTCGTAGCCGTTGCGCTTGGGCATCACGATGTCGAGAAGGACGAGATCGGGGCGCTCCTTCGTGCACTTGTCTTCGAGCTGGTCGCCGTCGACGAAGGAGAGGACCTGATGGCCGGCACCCTTGAGGATCGATTCCATGAGCTTGAGCTCCGACACCGCGTCATCGACCACCATCACCTTCCCCATCAGCAACGCCTCCTTGCGGCCGCACCGACTCGACGGCCGGCACCCGCGGCGCAGCGTTGAGGTGCAACGCGGCTGCCACACCTATGTGTCATGAAAGCGCACAGCGTCCCGCTGACACTGTCAGCGGACCGGAGGGCGGTGCGTCAAGACTGACACGTGGGGGCGTTGTGACATGCCGGCGACAATTCGCCGTGACGGCGGTGACGTAACGGCCCGCGCGAGCGGCGCGCGGACCGGGTGACATATCATGAAGCCATGACGACATCGATGACCGAGGGCGAGACCCTGGCCCTCTACGAAAAGACGGGCGCCCTCATGCGCGGCCACTTCAAGCTGACCTCGGGCCTGCACTCCGACGTCTATCTACAGTCCGCGCTCGTGCTGCAGTACCCGGCGCACGCGGCCGCCCTCGGCGGCGCGCTGGGGGCGACATTCAGCGGCGACGCGGCGGCGGTGGTGGTGGCTCCGGCCATCGGCGGCATCCTGGTGGCGCACGAGGTGGCGCGCGCGCTCGGCGCCCGCGCGCTGTTCAGCGAGCGCGAGAACGGCGTGATGCGCCTGCGGCGCGGCTTCGCCCTCGCCCGCGGCGAGCGTTGCGTGGTGGTGGAGGACGTCATCACCACCGGCGGATCGACGCGAGAGGTCGTGCAGTGCGTCAAGGAGCACGGGGGAGTGGTGGTGGGCGTGGGCTCGCTGATCGACCGCAGCGGCGGCGCCGCCACCTTCGACGTCAAGCGCGCCGCGCTCGCCACCATCACGGCGGCGACCTACAAGCCCGAGGACTGTCCGCTCTGCAAGACCGGCAGCGAGGCGATCAAGCCCGGCAGCCGGACTTGATTAGATGGGGGGCCCCGATATGGCCCCCCAAGCCCCCCAACGCTCGGGAGCGTCCCGGGAAACTCGGGACGCTCCTCGGTCCTGTGGCTCGGGTCTATCCGGCGAGGATCTCACTCACATAGTCGCCGAGCTGTTGCAGGGAGAGCTTGGCTTTCACGAGGCAGCCGTTGGCTCCCAGGCGAGTCA
>CAYQQT010000270.1:0-3640 GCA_964419375.1 uncultured bacterium | reverse complement strand
GCCGTACCTGCCATCTCGTCGCAAACCAGTAGGTGAGACTACCGTGGTCACGGCCTCAGCACCCCGTTCTGCACGATGACGACGACGAGCCACACGAGCTGCGCGGCCACGAAGATGGTGAGTCCGCGCTCCCGACCCTGGCGCACCTGCGTGTGGTACTGCCACGTGCCCGCGACCACCGCGACGGCGGCGAAGAGCGGGCCGTTGTAGGTCGTCAGCACGCCGTAGCGTGCGGCGAGGCCGCCCACCAGGCTCCACAGCACGTAGGCCGCGAGCCAGCCCGAGAGCACGCTCACGAGCACGGACAGGCGCGAGCCCGACTTGCCGAAGAGGCGTAACCACCACACCGCGGCGGCGCCGCACACGATGAGGACGGCGGTGAGGGTGACCGCAAAGCGCGTCACGCGCGCGCCCGGTACTCGGGGCGCCAGCGCAGCAGCCGCCGCTCCACCTGTTTGATGCCGAGCGCCATCACGATGCCGATGACGCCGAGGGTGAGGAGCGCGACCATCATGTCCGCGGCGTTCAGGGTGCCCAGCGACTGGATGATCAGATAGCCGAGCCCGCCGCCCGACTCCCCGCCGAGGAACTCGCCCACCACGACCCCGATGAGCGCGAACGAGATGGACGGCGTGAGGGAGGCGAACGTCCACGCGAGCGCGGAGGGCACGATCACGGTGCGCATGACCTGACGGTCGCCGCCGCCGAGGAAGCGCGCGGCGTGGACGAGATCGGCGTCCACCGAGCGCGTGCCCTGGAAGGTGTTGAAGAAGACGATGAAGAACACGATCGTCCACGCGAGCACGATCTTGGCCACCACGCCGAAGCCGAAGATCATCGTGATGAGCGGCACGAGCGCGATGCGCGGCAACGAGTTGAAGGCGATGATGTACGGCTCCAGGATGCGCGCGAGCCGGTCGTTGCGGCCGAGCACGAGACCGGCCACGAAGCCCGTGGACACGCCCACGAGGAATCCCCACAGCGTCGACTGCACGGTGGAGAGCGCCATCTGCCATAGGGAGAGCCGCACCTGGCCCGACGCCAGGTAGACGAAGCGCTTGGCGATGGCCGAGGGGCGGCTGATGAAGAAGGGGTCGATCCAGTAGAGGCCGGGCGTTCGCGAGATGGCCTTGATGCCCGTCAACCACTCCCAGCCCACGATGAGGACGACGAAGATGGCGATGCGCCACGCCCACACGCGGACGCGGTCGGGGTCCGCCTTCACGTGCGCGTCCCCGCGAACTCCTCGCCGAGCACGTGCCACACGCGCCCGTACTCCTCCGCGTACTCCGGGCTCTCGCGCAGCTTGATGACGTCACGCGGCCGCGGCAGCGTCACGGTGTGGACCAGCTTCACGCGGCCGGGCCGGCGCGTCATCACCACGATGCGGTCGGCGAGCGTGATGGCCTCCGAGAGGTCGTGGGTCACGAACACCACCGTCTGGTGGCGCCCTTCCCACAGCCGCAGCAGCTCGTCGTGCAGGGTGATCTTCGTATGCGTGTCGAGGGCGCCGAAGGGCTCGTCCATGAGGAGGATCTCGGGCTCCACCACGAGCGTGCGCATGAGGGCGACGCGCTGGCGCATGCCGCCCGACAGCGTGGCCGGGAACGCCTCCTCGAAGCCTTCCAGCCCCGCGAGCGCCACCGCCTCGCGCACGCGCCGCTCGCGCTCGGGGCCGGCCACGCCGCGGTACTCGAGGCCGAGCGCAATGTTGCGGGCGACGGTGCGCCAGGGAAACACGGTGTCCTTCTGGAAGACGTAGCCGACGTGCGGGGGGGCGGCGCCCCTGACGGCGGCGCCGTCGATCTCGACGACGCCGCCCGAGGGCGGCACGAGGCCGCCGATCATGTTCAGGATGGTGGACTTGCCGCAGCCGGAGGGGCCCACGATGGCCACGAACTCCTGGTGAAAGACCTCGAACGACACGCGCGACACCGCCGGCACCTCGCGTCCCCCCTCGCGGAAGGTCTTGTCGAGGTCCCGGAGGACGATGCGCGCGCGCCGGGTGCTCAGGACTTGTACTTCGCCTGCGCCTTGCGGAGGAACGAGAGGTCGACCACCTTCGCGAACGGCAACGGCTTGTCTATTGCGAGTGGAACAAAAACCTTCATGCCGTTGTCGTAGTCCTTCTCGTCGATGGCGAAGTCCCAGTCGAAGATGGTCTTGTAGTACTTCACCGACTTCAGCACGACGTCGCGGCTGAACGTGTCCATGTACGGCTTGTGCAGCAGCTCGACGACGTCCTCGTCCTTGGCGCGGCGGATCCACTGCTGGGCGCGGTAGGTCGCGTTCACGTACGCCTGCACGAGGTCGGGCGACTTCTCGATCGTCTCGCGCAGCGTGTAGCCGACGGTGACCGGGATGTTGCCGCCGAAGACGCGGTTCCACGCCTTCTCGTCCTGCACGTCGTAGATCACCTTGCCGAAGCCTTCTTCCTCCGCCGCCCACTGCCACTCGGGAACGACCATGATGGCGTCGAACTTGCCGGCCTTGAGGCCGCCCAGCATGGTGGTGGAGGCGCCGCCGCCCACCCACTCCACGTGCTCGTTCACCGCTTTGCCGTCCGCGGCCTTCGTCTGCTTGAGCACGTACTGCCCGTACACGTACGTCCCGGAGCCGATGGCGGTGGCGGCGATGACGGCCTTGCGCCCCACGAGCTTGGCGTCGGCGAGCGCCGCCACCGACTTCACGCCCTTGTCGTGGAGATCCTTGCGCACGCAGATGTTGGCGTAGCTGCAACGCGTGTCGGTGGCGAAGAGCATGACGGTGTCGCGGCCCTTCTCCGTCGCCTTCAGCGGATGGTTGGAGTCGCCGAGGCCGAACTGCGCCTGGCCCGCCGTGACCGCGTTGATGACGCGCGCTCCCCCGCCCGGCACGAGGAAGCCCGACACGGACACGCCCTCCTCGTCGAAGTACTTCTTCTCCCTGGCCACCAGGTGCTGGCCGTAGACGAAGGTGGAGACGCTGTGGGCGACGCTCATGGGCTTGCCGCCCTGCGCGCCCGCTGCTGCGCCCGGCCGACCCGCGGTGACGATGGCGGCCGAGCCGGCGGCGGCGAGGAAGTGGCGGCGAGTCCAGGTCATGGGGCGATCCTCCTTGAATTGCGGGAGCATCCGCACGACTCCCGGTCGATAGTGGGGCCGAGTCTACGCTCGGCGTAGCGCCTGTGTCAACCGCAACATATTGACACTACAGAGAATTTCGGCGATGCTGTGGGTCTTCCAATGATCCGGAGCATGACGGGATTCGGGCGGGCCGAGGTCAGCGGCGAGGCAATTGTCGTGACGGTCGAGGCACGCTCGGTCAACCACCGGCACCTGGACATCGCGCTGCGCCTTCCCCGCGCGCTCACCGCCCTCGAGATGGAGGCCCGCCGCGTCGTGCAGTCGCGCGTGGAGCGGGGCCGCATCGACGTCACCGTCCAGCTCACGCCCGTCGCCGGCCCTTCCACCCAGCGCCTCGCCATCGACGCGGAGCTCGCACGCGAGTACGTGGCGCGCGCCCGTGCCCTCGGCGCCGAGCTCGGCATCGCCGGTGACGTGACGCTGGCGTGGGTAATGGAGCGCGCGGGCGTGGCGCGTCTTGCGGACGGAGAGCCCGCGGAGCCGGCGGCGCCGTGGCCCGTGCTCGCGGACGCCCT
>CAYQQT010000269.1:0-5784 GCA_964419375.1 uncultured bacterium | reverse complement strand
GCGCCACGGCTTTGCCGGG
Organism: uncultured bacterium; assembly: GCA_964419375.1. Classification (GTDB taxonomy): domain Bacteria; phylum Methylomirabilota; class Methylomirabilia; order Rokubacteriales; family CSP1-6; genus JBBDXO01. The sequence continues at coordinate 5,765 of CAYQQT010000269.1, read as the reverse complement.
GCGCCACGAGCGTTGGGGGGTGTGGGGGGCCATGTCGGGGCCCCACACGTAATCGATTGAGCCCATCCTTCGACTTCGACGCTCCCGACCATTTCACCGCCGGCGCCGTGGGCGGGCCCGGCGCGCGTGTCTTCTACCTGCAGGCGCGCGAGGGCAGACGCGTGGTCACGCTGAAGGCCGAGAAGGAGCAGGTGCGCGCGCTCGGCGAATACCTGGCGGGTCTGCTCGCCCAGCTGCCGCCGGCGACGGGGACGGCCGACGGCAAGGCGGAGCTGCTGGAGCCGGTCGATGCGGTGTGGGCGGTGGGCCCCATCGGGCTCGGCTACGACGAGGCGCGCGAGCGCATCGTCGTCGTCGCCAACGAGGAGGTCGAGGAGGACAGCGGCGTGGAGGCGGCCACCGCCCGCTTCCACATCACGCGCGCGCAGGCGGCCGCCTTCGTGGAGCGGGCGAACGGCCTTATGAAAGCCGGCCGCCCCACCTGCCCCATGTGCCGCCAGCCGATGGACGCCACGGGCCACGCGTGCCCGCGCAGCAACGGTCACGTCACGCACTAACCCATCACCACCGGAGGTTCCAGCCTTGCGCATCCACAGGTCTCTGCTGCTCGCGCTCGCCGCCGTGCTGCTGCTCGCCGCCGCGCCCGCCGTCGCCCAGGCGCCGCCCTTCGCGACCACCAGGGTGACGGACAACGTCTACCTCTTCCGCTACGGCGGCCACCAGGCGATCTTCGTGGTGACGCCCGACGGCGTGATCGCCACCGATCCCATCGGCTACAACCGCCCGCCCGCGGTGAAGACGTACATCGACGAGATCCGCAAGGTGACGCAGGCGCCCATCAAGTACGTCGTGTACAGCCACCATCACTACGACCACATCGCGGGCGGCCGGCCCTTCAAGGACCTCGGCGCCGAGTTTATCGCGCACAAGAACGCCAAGAAGCACCTCGAGAGGCTGAAGTACGCCGACGTGGTCATCCCCGACAAGGGGGTGGGTGACAAGCACGTCATCAAGCTGGGCGGCACGCGCATGGAGCTGCACTACGTGGGCCGCAACCACTCCGACAACTCGCTCGTGATGCTCCTGCCCAAGGAGAAGCTGCTGTTCACGGTCGACTTCATCCCCATCGACGCCGTGCAGTTCCGTGACCTGCCGGACGGCTTCCTGCCCGACTGGTTCGAATCGTTCGACAAGGTGCTCGCGCTGGACTGGGACCGGATGATCCCGGGCCACCCGTACGCGGGCGGCCGCTTCGGCACCAAGGAGGACGTGCGCAACGCCAAGCAGTACATGGTGGACCTCTCCGACGTCGTGAAGCAGGCCGCGGAGCAGGGCAAGTGCTTCGACACCGCGATGAAGGAGATCAAGCTGCCGAAGTACGAGAAATGGGGCAACTACGAGCAGTACCTGCCCGGCAACATCGAGCGCTTCTGTGAGTACTGGGGGCGAGGGTACTGATCGCGGGCGGATGACGCCGCGCGCGCTGCTCGCCCGCGGCGAGATCACGCTCAAGGGGCGCATGCCCTGCAGCTCCAACGCGACCTTTCTCGCGGAGGTGGCGCTCGAGGGCGCCACCTCCCTCGCGGTCTACAAGCCCGCACGCGGAGAGCGCCCCCTGTGGGACTTCCCGCGCGGCCTCTTCCGGCGTGAGATCGCGGCCTATCACCTCTCGGAGGCGCTCGGCTGGGGGCTCGTGCCGCTCACGCTGGAGCGCGAGGGACCCTACGGCGAGGGCTCACTGCAGGCGTTCGTGAACGCCGACTTCGAGCAGCACTACTTCACGCTCATAGAGAATCCCGAACACCGCCCGCGGCTGGAGTGCATCTGCACTTTTGATATCATCGCCAACAACGCCGACCGCAAGAGCGGCCACTGCCTGCTCGCGCAGTCGACCATCTACGCGATCGACAACGGCCTGTGCTTTCACGCCGAGCCCAAGCTGCGCACCGTCATCTGGGACTTCGCGGGCGCGCCCATCCCGCCCGCCGTGCTGGACGACGTGCGCCGACTGCTCGACACCGGCCTGCCCAAGGCGGTGACGGCGTTGCTGACCGCCGAGGAGCGGCGCGCGCTCGCCGCGCGTGTGCGGGCCCTGCTCGCGGACGGCCATTTTCCGGTGGACGAGACAGGCAGCCGCTACCCTTGGCCGCTGGTGTAGGCTGCGCACGAGACGCCTCACATCCCGAAGGGAGAACGACCATGGGCGAGACCATCACCCTGATTGCCGAAGACGGCCACCGCCTCTCCGCCTACCGCGCCGCCCCCAAGGGCACGCCCCGCGGCGGGCTCGTGGTGATCCAGGAGATCTTCGGCGTCAACTCGCACATCCGGAACCTGACGGACGGCTTCGCCGCCGACGGCTACGTGGCCCTCGCCCCCGCCCTCTTCGATCGCGTGGAGCGGGGCTTCGAGACCGGCTACGGTCCTCAGGATATTGAGCGCGGGCGGGCGGTACGCGGCAAGCTCGCCATCGAAGACGCCCTGAAGGACGTCCGCGTGGCCGTCAACGAGCTGGCCAAGGCCGGCCTCACCGTGGGCGTGGTCGGCTACTGCTTCGGCGGCACCGTCGCCTGGCTCGCCGCGACGCGCATCGACGGCGTCGCCGCCGCCGTGGGCTACTACGGTGGAGGCATCGCCGACGCCGCGAACGAGCGCCCCCGCTGCCCCGTGATGCTGCACTTCGGCGAAACAGATGCCTCGATTCCACCCGAGCACTACAAGAAAGTCGCCGCCGCCCACCCCGACATCCCTATCCACATCTACCCCGCCGGCCACGGCTTCAGCTGCGACGAACGCGGAAGCTACCACGAGCCCAGCGCCCGACAAGCCCGCGACCGCACCCTGGAATTCTTCGGCACCCACGTAGGCTGACAAAGAAACAAGCGAAGCGAGGTTTCCCGCTCTGAAGTTCGCCCACCCCCGTTCGGCGGGGGCGGGGTGGGCTTCGGGGTCGGGGAACCACGTGGATGATGGCCGCTTCGGACCGAGGGTGGCTGGGCTCCATCGACGCGCCTTGCACGGTCCGAGTGAGCGGGAAACGGGTTCCCCGACCCCGAAGCCCACCCCGCCCCCGCCGAACGCGACGCGCGCAGAACTACGGAGCGAGCAACGCGGCGCGGCCGAGGTGCCGCAGGATGAAGGCGTAGTCGAAGGCGATCTCGCGCAGGAGGTCGTAGCGGCCGGAGGGGCCGCCGTGGCCCGCGCCCATGTCGATCTTGAAGAGGAGCGGGCGATCGTCCGTCTTCGTCGCGCGCAGCTTGGCCACGTACTTCGCCGGCTCCCAGTACATCACCTGGCTGTCGTTGAGTGAGGTGCGCACGAGGATGGACGGGTACCGCACGGGGGCGATGTTCATGTACGGGCAATACGCCTTCATGCAGTCGTAGAACTCGCGCAGCTTGGGATTGCCCCACTCCTCGAACTCGCCCACCGTGAGCGGCAGCGACTCGTCGAGCATCGTGTTGATGACGTCCACGAACGGCACGCGCAGGATGGCGGCCGAGCACAGGTCGGGGCGCAGGTTGAGCACGGCGCCCACGAGGAGGCCGCCCGCGCTGCCACCCTCGATCACGAGGCCCTCGCGCGAGGTGTAGCCGCTGTCGACGAGGAAGTCGGCGGCGGCGATGAAGTCGGTGAACGTGCTGCGCTTGGCGAGCATGCGGCCGGCGTCGTGCCAGCGCTTGCCCATCTCGCCGCCGCCACGCACGTGCGCGATGGCCACGCTCACGCCGCGCTCGAGCAGGCTCAGCCGGTTGGCGGAGAAGGTGACCGGGTACGGCAGGCCGTAGGCGCCGTAGCCGGCGAGCACGAGCGGCGTGCTGCCGTCGCGCGGCGCGTCCACCGGGCGCACGAGCGAGATCGGGATGCGCGTGCCGTCGGGCGCGCGGGCGTGCACGCGCTCGGAGCGATACCGGGACGGATCGTAGCCACCCAGCACCGCCGTCCGCTTCAGCAGCGTGAGCGAGCGGTCGGCCACGTCGTAGTCGAAGACCGAGGAGGGCGTGACGAGCGACTGGTACCGGAAGCGGTAGCGGGTGAGGTCGAACTCCACGTTGGCCTCCCCGCTCACCTCGTACGTCGGCTCCGGAAACTCCACGTGGCGCCAGGCGTGATCGCGCACGTCCGCCACCCGCAGGCGGATGAGCCCGTCCTGGCGCTCCTGGACGACGTAGTGGCCCGCGAAGGCGTCGACGTCCTCCAGCATCACGTCCTCACGGTGCGGGATGACCTCCGTCCAGCGGCGCGGCTCGTTCACCGGCGCCGTGACGAGCCGGAAGTTGCGCCGCCCGCCCCCGTTGGTGCGGATATAGAAGAGCCCGCCGCCGTGATCCACCTCGTACTCGTGGTCCTTCTCGCGCTCCATCAACAGCGTCCATTCCGCGTCCGGCCGCGCCGAGGGCAGCACGCGGTACTCGGTGGTCGTGAACGAGCGCGAGGAGGCGAACATGAACTCGCGGCTGCGCGAGCGCGCCACGTACAGGCGGAAGAGGGCGTCCGTCTCCTCGTACAGCAGCACGTCGGGCCCGCTGTCACCCACCCGGTGACGCCACAGCCGATAGGCGCGCTTGGCCGCGTCCTCCGTGACGTAGAAGAGCGTGACGTCGTCGGCGGCCCAGGCCACCGACGACACCTTCTCGATGCGCTCCGGGCCGAGCGCGCCCGTGCGGAGGTCTTTGATCTGCAGCGTGTACTCGCGGAAGCCGGTGACGTCGGTCGAGTACGCCAGGCGATGGCCGTCGTCGCTCACCGTGTAGGCGCCGAGCGACAGGAACTCGTGGCCCGCGGCGAGGGCGTTGAGGTCGAGGGTCACTTCCTCGGCGGCGCCGGCGGCGGCGGCGCGGCGGCAGAGAATCGAGTACTGCTTGCCCGTCTCCGTGCGCGAGTAATAGAAGTGGCAGCCCTTGCGATAGGGCACGGACTGGTCGTCCTCCTTGATGCGCGCCAGCATCTCCCGGTAGAGGGCGTCCTGGAAGGCTACGGTGGGGTGCATCACCGCGTCGGTATGGGCGTTTTCCGCCTCCAGGTGCGCGATGACGGCGGAGTCGTCCTTGGCGCGCAGCCAGAAGTAGTCGTCCACGAGCTCCTCGCCGTGGACGACGTCGACCTTGGGCATCCGCTTGGCGATGGGTTCCATGACTGCACAGTACCAGCACCCCGGCCGGAGCCCATCCCCCCAGCCAGGAGCCTGTCGGAACATCGAGGAGCGCCACGGCTTTGCCGGGGCGCTCCGAGCGCCGGGGGGCTTGGGGGGCCCGTCGCGGCCCCCCATGTAATCGATCGGGCTTGGGGGGCCCTTCGAGGCCCCCCATCTTCAAATTGAGGCGTTAGGAGGCGGCACAAATGAAGCGATTAGCCTCACTTCTGCTTCTGCCCGCGCTTGTCGCTGGGGTTCCCACGTCCGCTCATGCGGGCTCGTCCACCGACGCGGCGCTGGGCCTCGGGGCCTTCGCCGTCTTCAACCAGATCGTCCGTGGCGAGACGATCTTCCACGGCATCGGCCGTCCTCCCGTGGTGCGCGAGCGGGTCGTCTACGTCCCCGCGCCGCCACCCCCGGTGGTCTACACGCCCCCGCCCGTGTATTACGTGCCCCCGCCCGTGGCCTATGCGGTCCCGCCACCACCGGTGTATGCGCCAGCGCCCGTGGTCTACCCGCGCGGCTATTGGGTCGCACGCAACGGATACTGGGTGTGGGTGGCCCGGCACCACGGGCCTCCGCGTCGCTGGTAGCCGGTCTTCGCGCCCGGCGCCCGTCAGCGCGGCGCCGG
>CAYQQT010000268.1:0-5808 GCA_964419375.1 uncultured bacterium | reverse complement strand
ATCGACGAGCGCCACGATTGCCGCGCGCTGCGCAAGCGCCAGGACATCGAGGAGCACCCCGGCTTTGCCGCGGCGCTGCCGAGCGTCAGGGGGCTTGGGGGGCCCTTCGAGGCCCCCCATGTAATGAATCGAGCTGCCGAGCGTCAGGATATCGAGGAGCGCCCCGGCTTTGCCGGGACGCTGCCGAGCGTCAGGGGGGCTTTGGGGGGCCCTTCGAGGCCCCCCATCTCTATTGTGTCCGTAGGCGAGGGTCGAGGGCGTCGCGCAGGGAATCGCCGAACAGGTTGAAGGCGAAGACGGCGAGGCTGATGGCGAGGCCGGGGAAGATCGCCATCCAGGGCGCGGCCTCGGCGAACTCCACGGCCGCGCCCTGCAGCATCAAGCCCCACGCCGCCGTCGGCTCCTGCACGCCCAGCCCAAGGAACGACAAGGACGCCTCAAGCAGGATCGCCTGCCCGAGGAACGCGGTGAGGATGATCAGGTAGGGCGCCATGACGTTCGGCAGCATGTGGCGCAGGATGATACGCGCGTGCCCGAAGCCCGCGGCGCGCGCCGCGTCGACGTAGGGCATCTCGCGGATCGACAGCGCCGACGAGCGAATGACGAGCGCCGCCCGGGGAATCATCGGGATCATGATGGCGATGATGAGATTGGGAATCGAGTTGCCGAGGATCGCCACCAGCGCGAGGGCGAGGATGATCAGCGGGAACGCAATGAAGACGTCCATCAGCCGCTGAAGGTAGAGATCGATACGGCCGGCGAAGTAGGCGCTGGCGACACCGAGGATCGCGCCGAGGGTGGCGCCGAACACGGACGCGCCGAAGCCCACCAGCAGGGCGGTGCGCGAGCCGAAAATCAGGCGCGAGAGGACGTCGCGGCCAAACGAGTCAGTGCCGAGCCAGTGCGCCGAGCCCGGCGGCGCCAGCATGGCGGCGAAGTCCACGCCCTCCGGGTCGTACGGCGCGAGGACGCCGGCGAACACCGCGACCAGCAGCATCACGACAATCACGACTGCGCCCAGCGCGCCGAGCGTGCGGCGTCGCGTGAAGTCCACGACGGCGGCCGTCCACCGGCTGCGTGACGGCGCCGGGTCGACCGCAGCGTCGAGGGGACGGGCGATGGCCATCAGCGGTACCGGATGCGCGGGTCGAGCCACGCGTACATGATGTCCATCGCGAAGTTGACGATGATGAAGCAGCCGGCCACCAGCATGACAAGCGCCTGGATCAGCGTGTAGTCCCGGTGGGCGATCGCCTGCACGAAGAGCAGCCCGAGGCCGTTGAGGTTGAACACCTGCTCGGTCACCACGAGGCCCCCGATGAGGAAGGCGAACTCCAGCGCGATGACCGTGAGCACGGGCAGCATGGCGTTCTTCAGCGCGTGCCGCGACAGCACGAGCTTCTGCATGAGGCCCTTGGCGCGCGCGGTCCGGATGTAGTCCTCGCGCAACACCTCGAGCATCGCCGAACGTGTCATCCGGGTGGCGACCGCGGAGTAGCGGTAGCCCACGGCGAGCGCGGGCCAGATGAGCTGCAGCATGTTCTCCCACGGGTTGACCCAGAACGGCGTGTACACCATCGGGGGCAGCCACTTGAAGACGATGAGCATTGTCAGGATGATGACGATGCCGAACCAGAACGAGGGCACCGCGAGGCCCGCGATCGAGAAGATCCGTACGGCGTAGTCGACCCAGGAATCCTGCTTCAACGCGGCCACCACCCCGAGCGGCACCGCCAGCAGCACCGCGACGATGGTCGCCATCACCGCCACCTGGAGCGAGAGCGCGAACCGCAGCTTGATCTCTTCCCAGATCGGCGAGCCCGTCCACATCGACGTGCCGAAGTCGAGGCGGGCCACACCGGCGACCCAGGTCACGAATTGCTCGAGGATGGGCCGATCAAGACCGAACTTCGCGCGCTCGCTCGCCAGCAGTTCCTCGGACACGGAAGCGCTGTCGCCCGCTAGGCGCAACTCGACCACGTCGCCCGGGATGACACGGATCAGCACGAACGTGACGATTGCCACCCCCAAGAGGGTGGGAAACATGAGAAGAAACCGCTTCGTCAGGTATTTCCACATCGGCGGCGCCGGGGCCCCCGGTCGGCACTCGCCGGCCGGGGGCCAGGCTCAGTGTGCTACTCCGACAGCCACACCGTGTCGAGCTGGTTGTTCAGATAGTGACTTGGCGTCACCGTCCAGCCCTTGACCTTCGAGTTGTGAGCGATGATCCGGTGCCACTGGAGCGTGTAGATCACGTGCGCCTCCTCGTCGAGCAGCCGCTTCTCGAACTGCCGGAGGATCTTCTTGCGCGCCTCCGTGTCGGTGGTGCGCCCCTGTTGGCTAAACAGATCGTCGATGACCGTGTCCTTGTGCTTGCCGTAATTCGCGTCGGATGTCGACAGGAAGCGAGGGAGGTCGAGGTCCGGCTCCACGATGAAGCCGCACTGGAAGTCCATCGCCACCTCGAAGTCGCCCCGCTTCAGCATGGGGTGGTACGCGGACGCCTCGATGGTCTCCTGCTTGACGGTGATACCGATCTGCTTCCACTGATCGATGAGCCAGATGCCCAGCTTCTCGTACGGGTGGGCGATGCCGCGGTTCTTGAAGGTGAACGAGAATCCCTCGGGGACGCCCGCCTCCTTGAGCAGTCGCTTGGCCTCCGCACGGTTCTTGTTGATGTCCCGCCCGTAGCCCGCCAGCTTCTCCAGCTCCTCCGGCGGCGTCGCGTACGGCGTACCCGGGACCTGGATCCCGCCCACGTCCTTCACGATCGTGATCTGCGATAGCGCCTTCGAGCCTTCATAGCGGTCGAGCGCCAGCGACAGCGCCCGGCGCACGCGCTTGTCGTCGAAGGGCTTCTTCTCGTGGTGCATGGAGACGAAATTCAGGCAGTCCCACGGGCTCTCCTGCACGGTAATCTTCGGTCCGAGCGCCTGCACGAGGCTGTCACGCTCCGGCGGGCTGAAGCTGCGGAACTGGATGTGCGCGCGCTCGCCGCGGATGGCCGCCACCTGCGCCGCCGCCGAGCTGGAGAAGATCGCGCGAAAGCCGTCGAGGTACGGCTTGCCCTTGTCCCAGTAGTCGGGGTTCTTCTTGCCGACCCAGTGCGAGCCCTTCACGTGCTCCACGAACTTGAAGGGGCCCGTGCCCATCACGTTCTTCGTGTACCAGTTCGGATCCTTGGCGATGATGTCCGCCTTGTAGATCCAGTTCCACGGCGAGGCGAGGTTGAGCAGGAACGAGGACTCGGGATACTTGAGCGTGAAGCGGATCGTGCTCGCGTCCGGGGCCTCCACGCTCTTGACGGCGGAGTATGCCTTGGCGCGCAGGGATTTTGTGCCCGCGGGCGGGGTAATGATCTTGTCGTAAGACGCCTTGACGTCCTTCGACGTCATGACGCTGCCATCGTGGAACTTCACACCCTGGTGGAGCTTGAACGTATAGACGAGGCCGTCCTTCGAAATGGTCCACGACTCGGCGAGGTCGCCGACCGGCTTCGTCCCGGTCTTGTCGTTCGGGTCCACGCGCATGAGCGTGCTGTAGTGGGGCGCCATGGGATGGATGAGCCCGAACGTCTCCTGCTGATGGGCGTCGTAATCCGGCGGCTCAGAAGGAACGACGAAGACCAGCTCCCCACCGGAGCGGGGCTTGTCCTGCGCCGCCACGGGCAGGGCGGCGGCGATGAGGAACAGGAGTACGAGGGCGAGCACGGAGCCTGGGCGTCGATGCATTGGCCACCTCCAGGGGCGCCGGCGCGCTTGGCGCGGCGTCCCAATCTATCGGTGTATGTCGAGTCGAGAACCCCCGGCGAGGGTGAGAAGTTTCCGCAATTTACTCGTGGTTGGACCGCATGTCAAGCAAGCAGGCAGGCCGCCCAGTGCCCGGGCTTGATCTCCCGCAGCTCGGGAACGACCTCCGGGCACCGCTCCACGGCGATGGGGCAGCGCGGGTGGAACACGCAGCCCGAGGGGGGATCGAGCGGGCTGGGTACCTCGCCCCTTAGGACAACACGCTCGCGCTGCGCCTCCAGCTCGGGATCCGGAATCGGCACCGCCGACAGCAGCGCCCGCGTGTACGGGTGGAGCGGATCGTCGTAGAGAGTCTTGCGGTCGGCCAGCTCCACGATCTTGCCGAGGTACATGACGGCGATGCGGTCGGAGATGTGCCGGACGACGGCGAGGTCATGCGCGATGAAGAGATACGTCAGCCCGAACTCCGACTGAAGATCCTCGAGCAGGTTGATGATCTGCGCCTGGATCGACACGTCGAGCGCCGACACCGGCTCGTCGCAGATGATGAGTTTCGGCTCCAGGGCCAGCGCGCGCGCCACGCCGACGCGCTGGCGCTGCCCGCCGGAGAGTTGATGGGGATAGCGTGTGTCGTGCTGCGCCAGGAGGCCCACCTTCGTGAGGAGGTCCCGCACACGGTCGCGCCGCGCGCCCGCCGACCGCACGATGCCGTGCACGGCGAGCGGCTCCGCGATGATCTGCCCCACCGTCATGCGGGGGTTCAGGCTGCTGTACGGGTCCTGGAAGATCACCTGGATGTGGCGGCGCACGGCGCGCAGCTCGGCGGCGCCCACCTTGGTGAGGTCGCGCCCCTCGAACAGCACCTCGCCGCTCGTGGGCCGCTCGAGCTGCAGCACGCAGCGGCCGGTGGTGGTCTTGCCGCACCCGGACTCGCCCACGAGGCCGAGCGTCTCGCCGCGCCGGACGGCGAAGCTCACGCCGTCCACCGCGCGCACGAGGCCGCGGCGGCCTCCGAAGAGCCCGCCTGCCACCTGGAAGTGCTTGACGAGGTTGCGCACCTCGAGCAGCACGTCGCTCACGCCACGGGCTCCTTCACCAGGCGCTCCGCTTCCCAGCACGCGGTGACGTGGCCCGGAGCCCCGATGGGGCGCAGGGGCGGGCTCTCCAGCGTGCAGCGCGCCACGCGGAACGCGCAGCGCGGCGTGAACGCGCACCCGGGCGGCAGGCGCGAGAGATCGGGCGGCTGGCCTTCGATGGGATCCAGGCGCGCGCGGCGTGGCTCGTCGAGGCGCGGCACCGAGCGCAGCAGGCCGAGCGTGTACGGGTGGCGCGGCTTGCCGTACAGCTCGCGCGCGGTGGCGCGCTCGATGATCCGCCCGGCGTACATCACGTTCACGCGGTCGGCGTAGCGCGCGACCACACCCAGGTTGTGCGTGATGATGAGCATCGCCACCCCCAGCCGGCGCGACAGGTCGCGCAGCAGCTCGAGGATCTGCGCCTGGATGGTCACGTCGAGGGCCGTGGTGGGCTCGTCGGCGAGGATGAGCTTGGGATTGCACACGAGCGCCATGGCGATCATCATCCGCTGCCGCATGCCGCCGCTGAACTGGTGCGGGTACTGCGGCAGGCGCCGCTCCGGATCGGAGATGCCCACCAGGGTGAGCAGCTCGATCGCGCGCTGCCGCGCCTGCTGCGGCGTAGCGCCCATGTGGATCTCGCTGCCTTCCGTGAGCTGGCGGCCGATGGTGAGCACGGGGTTCAGTGACGTCATCGGCTCCTGGAAGATCATCGCGATCTCCCGGCCCCGGACGCGCCGCATCTCCTCTTCGCTGAGGGTGAGGAGGTCACGGCCCTGGAACATGATGCGCCCGCCCACGATGCGCCCCGCGGGGGGTGCCACCAGGCGCATGATCGACAGCGCGCTCACGCTCTTGCCGCAGCCGGACTCCCCCACCAGCGCGACGGTCTCGCCTTCCTCCACGTCCCACGACACGTCGTCCACCGCGCGCACCACACCCCCGCGCGTGGAAAACTGGGTCGAAAGAGATTGCACCTCGAG
>CAYQQT010000267.1:2537-5808 GCA_964419375.1 uncultured bacterium | reverse complement strand
CTAGCCGCCCACGCTCGCGTCCTACATCAGCACCTCCGGGCCCATCGGGCAGGTGACCACCAAGGTGTACGAGGGGCTGCTGGAGTACGACTTCAACCTCAAGCCGATCCCCGGCCTGGCGGAATCGTGGACGATGAGCCCGGACGGCAAGACCGTCACCTTCAAGCTGCAGAAGGGCGTGAAGTTCCACGACGGCAGGCCGTTCACGAGCGCCGACGTGCAATTCAGCATCCTCGAGGTCCTCAAGAAGGGGCACCCGCGCGGCATCAACACGTTCCGCGAGGTCAGCGCCATCGACACGCCGGACCCGCAGACGGCCGTCGTGAGGCTGCAGAATCCCGCGCCCTATCTCCTCATGGCGCTGTCCGGCTACGAGTCGCCCATGCTGCCCAAGCACCTGTTCGAGGGGACCGACATCAAGGCGAGCAAGTACGCCAACGCGCCCGTCGGCACGGGGCCCTTCAAGTTCGTGGAGTGGCAGCGCGGGCAGTTCATGCGCCTCGACCGCAACCCCGACTACTGGAAGCCCGGCCGGCCCTACCTGGACCGCGTGGTGGCGCGCTTCGTGGCCGACTCCGGCACGCGGACGGCGGCGATCGAGAAGGGCGAGGCCCACGTGGGCGGCTTCGCCGCGGTGCCGTACAGCGACGTGAAGGCGCTCGCCAGGCTGCCGCACATCGAGGCCACGACGAAGGGCTACGAGATGCAGTCGCCCATCGTCGAGCTCGACTTCAACACGCGCCGCGCGCCCTTCGACAACCCGAAGGTGCGCCAGGCCATAGCCTATGCGATCAACCGCAAGACCGTCATCGAGAACGTCTGGTTCGGCTTCGGCAAGCCGGCCACGGGACCGATCAGCTCGAACTTCGCGGTGACGGGGCTGTACACGCCGGACGTCAAGAAGTACGACGTCCCCAACGGCATCGAGGTGGCGAACAAGCTGCTGGACGAGGCGGGGTTCAAGCGCGGCGCGGGCGGCATCCGCTTCGAGATCGTCCACGACGTCACGCCCTACGGCGAGGAATGGCAGCGCTTCGGCGAGTACGTGCAGCAGGTGCTCGCCGAGCTGGGGATCAAGGCGTCGCTGCGCTACGAGGACGTGCCCACGTGGCTCAAGCGCGTCTACACCGACTACGACTACCAGCTCACGAACAACTGGATCCAGACGCTCGCCGATCCCGTCATCGGCGTCCACCGTCTCTATCACTCGGCCTCCATCCGGCCGGGCACGGTCTTCGTCAACGGCGCGCGGTGGTCGTCGCCGCGGACGGACCAGCTCATGGACCAGGGCACGGTGGAGCTGAACCCGGCGCGGCGCGGCGCGCTCTACAAGGAGTTCCAGCAGCTCGTGGTGGAGGCGGCGCCGCTGGTGTGGGTGCACGAGCTGCAGTTCGTGACGGTCTACAACAAGGGCTTCAAGGATCTGATCGTGAGCCCGCTGGGACTCTACGCGCCGTTCGACCGCGTCTGGCAGGACAAGTAGGGGCCGGCCGCCGCTGGAGATATGAGCGGGGGATCGGGACGGGCCGGCTACGTACTGCGGCGGCTCACGCAGGCCGTCCCGATCATCCTCGCCATCCTCGTCCTCAACTTCCTGCTGCTCCGGCTCGCGCCGGGGGACGCGGCGCAGGTGCTGGCCGGCGAAGCGGGATCGGCCTCGCCGGAGTACATGGCCCAGCTGCGCGAGCGCTTCGGCCTCGATCGCCCGCTCGCGCTGCAGCTCCTGCTCTACGTCAAGAACATGCTCGCCCTCGACCTCGGGTTCTCGTTCCGTTACAACATGCCGGTGCTGGACCTCATCCTTGGGCGGCTGTGGCCCACGCTCCTGCTCATGGGCGTCACGCTCGTGGCGTCCGTGGGCGCCGGCGTCCTCCTCGGCCTCCTCGCTGCCTCCCGCGTCAACGGCTGGCGCGATACGCTCATTTCGATCCTGGCCCTGATCTCCTACGCCACGCCGCTCTTCTGGATGGGACTGATGCTCATCGTCGTGCTCTCGCTCAAGCTCGACTGGTTCCCCACGAGCGGGATGGAGACGGTGGCCGCCTTCCACGAGGGCGGGCGGCGCGTGCTCGACATCGCGCATCACCTGGTGCTGCCGGCGCTGACGCTGTCGCTCTTCTACATGGCGCTCTATACCCGGCTCATGCGCGCCGCCATGCTCGAGCAGGCGGGCATGGACTACGTGACGACGGCGCGCGCCAAGGGGCTGACGGAGGCGCGGATCACGCTCGCCCACGTCCTGCGCAACGCCGTCCTGCCCGTGGTGACCATGGCGGGCGTGCAGGTGGGCAGCCTGCTCGGCGGCTCCGTCGTCGTGGAGTCCGTGTTCGCGTGGCCGGGGCTGGGCCTGCTCGCTTTCCAGTCACTGTTCGCCCGTGACCTCAATCTGCTGATGGGGATCTTCTTCCTGTCGGCCTGTCTCGTGGTTGCCGTCAACCTCGTGGTCGACCTCGTCTACACCGCGCTCGACCCGCGCATTCACGTATGACGCGCTTCTGGCGGCGGTTCGCGCGCAGCCGGGCGGGCGTGCTGGGCGTCGGGATCCTGACGGTGGTGGTGCTGACGGCGGCAGCGGCACCGGTGCTCTTTCCGGGAAGCCCCTTCCGCCGCGTGGACCGCCCATTCCAGCCGCCGTTCAGCGGCCACCTCCTCGGCACGGACGTCCTCGGCCGCGACGTCGCCGCCGGCATCGCCCACGGCGCGCGCACGTCGCTCACGATCGGGTTGCTGGCGACGGCGGCGGCGGTGGTGGTGGGGACGCTGATGGGCGGCGTGGCGGGCTACTACGGCGGACGGGTCGACGACCTGCTCATGCGAACGACCGAGTTCTTTCAGACCATTCCGACGTTTCTGTTCTCGATTCTCCTCGTCGCGATCCTCGCACCCTCGGTGGCCAGCATCGTCTTCGCCATCGCGGTGGTGAGCTGGCCCGCTGTCGCGCGCCTGGTGCGGGGAGAGTTCCTGGCCATGCGCAACCGCGAGTTCGTGCAGGCGGGGATCTGCCTGGGCATGAGCGACAGCCGCGTCATCTTCCGGCACATCCTGCCGAACTGCCTGTCGCCGATCATCGTGACCGGCTCGCTCATCGTGGCCACCGCGATCCTCATCGAGTCGGCGCTGTCGTTCCTTGGGCTCGGCGATCCCAACGTGATGAGCTGGGGTTCATGATCGGCGCCGGGCGGACCTTCCTGCGCTCGGCGTGGTGGCTGTGCACGATCCCCGGCGTGGCCATCCTGCTCACCGTGCTCGCCATCAACCTCGTGGGCGAGGG